>JBKBRK010000064.1:0-8021 GCA_046292245.1 Aquificaceae bacterium | reverse complement strand
CCTCCTCAAGGATTACCCTTTTTATCCACTCTCCATAAAAAGGTGTAAAGACCCTTCTTGTTGGTACATCCTCGGGCTTAACCAAGAAGTTCTCAAAGATTTCCACATATTCCACTCCATAATCTTCGCAAAGGTTTTTTATACTTAGGTTTCTTTCCTTTCCTGTCCAGCTATAAGATTTGGTAGTGTAAAGGTGTGTAGGTTTATAAACCTTAAAGACCTTTCTTAGGGCTTCTTCAGTTGTGTCATACAGGCAATAGACCCTTATCCTTTTGGAAAGCTCCTCCAAGGCTCTTACCACATAGCCTAACCTTTCATCCTCCGCCCTTAGGTCTTTTAGTATTTCTTTATCAAAAATAAAAAGGGGCAGTATATCCTTGTGCCTTCGGGAAGCATAAGCCAAGCCTTTGTTATCCTCAAGCCTTAGGTCTCTTTTGAAAAGATACACCGCTCTCATATCTTTGCCACCGCAAGGTATATAACAAGCAGGGAAACCACTATTAGAGGCAAAGCTATTATGTACGTGAAAAGGTCGTATCTTTTGTAGGCTTTTTCCTTATCCTTTGCCCTTGGGATGTAAAGGTTTATGAACCAAAAGTTTATTACCTCAAGGGGCAGAATTATGCCCAAGACCAAAGGAAGTTTGTAGTTCAACCAAGTTATATCTCCCTTGTAATTAAGAAGATGCAACATATAAAAGCCCATCGCCAAAGCAAGTAAAAAACCAAAGATCTCCAAATTGGTCATCCACCGGTAAAAGTTCCTTAGAAGATGTTGATTGCAGCCTGTGTTTTTCCAAGTGGAATATATCATAAAAAGCCCCAAGGAAGAGGACGCACCAGCCCAAAGAAAGATGCCTATTAAGTGGATGAACTTTGCTGTGGTGTATTCCATTTTCTTAGGTATTTTACAGATTTTTTGATGTAGGGATATATCCGTTTACCCAGAAAGGGAAGCTTTTTAAGGCATACAACATCCCTTTTGGAAGACCTTGAGAGGAAAATTATGGCAAGCAGGTAGAGAGGTACAGTTGGCATTAAAGGTATAAAAACTCCCACCGTTCCCAAAAAAAAGAAACAAAAGCCCAAAAATCTAAAGGTTTGCCTTTTCATTTTTTATTAAATATAAGTCCTTGAGTTGTGGGAAAAGTAGTTTTTGTCCGTGTGGAGGGGGTATTTCACTTTACTAACCTTTAGCCTTCCCCTTTTGTAGTGAATTAGCTCCACCTTTCCCACCAAAAGGCTATGGTCTGGAAAGCTTATAAAGGCTTCCCTTTTACATTACGTATATAAGAAGAGCCTGATCCACCATAAGGGCATCAACCTTTAAGGCTTTCACGGGCTTTATGTCCTTGAAAAGATCCCATTTGTTTTCTTGGTTTCCATGGTGGCTTCTGGCGGTTATTATATCCCGTAGGTATTCAAAAGGTAGAAAATTAACGGTGAAGTCTGCCCCTTTTTGTGCCAAAAGGTGGCTGTGATTTTCTCTTGCAAGAGCAACTGCATAAAGAAAGGGTTTTTTGTTTATGGGTATGTGCCAAGCTACCGCAAGGAGATTGTCTTTTACACATATCAGAGAAACTACCCTTGGCACATAGCCAAGAAGGTAGGCATCCTCCAAGGTTTTAAAAGATACCTGAGGGGCCGGGCAAACCCCTTCAGGAGGAGGCAAGGCATGGGCTTTTAGGCTGTCCATCTTCCCAACAGAAACACCAAAGTTATGCCTATTATGTGCACGACCCACCAGCCTATTCTCATAAATCTAAAGGCTTCTGGTAGTTGCATGGCTATCACCTCCTTAAGTTAGTTTTAATTAAAGTTTAAGTTGGATTTTATGCTTACGTATGCCCTTTGATGATGGCTTATGGTGGTATTTTTACACTTCATCAAAAACCATTCTAAAAGTTGTTTTTCCTTGTACCGACCGGTAGGAAAGGCTTGCCCCACAGAGCTTTAACCTTTCCCTTAGGTTTGAAAGCCCCACACCTTCTTTTAGCTTTTCAAAGCCTCTTCCGTTGTCCTCTACCTCTATAAAAACCTTTCCCTCCCTTTTATAGCCCTTTATGGCTATGTTTCCCCTCTCCAGTTGAAATCCATGCTTTAGCGCGTTTTCCACTAAAATCTGAAGTGAAAACTTTGGCACCCTTACTTTCAAGGCTTTATCTTCTATCTTTATATCCATGCTTATATTACCTTTGAACCTTAGGCTCATAAGATTCCAGTAATCTTTGAGAAGCTCCAACTCTTCCTCAAGGCTTATGAAAGGTTCAAGGTATAAACTTTTCCTTAGTAGTCTTGCAAGGCTTATTATGGCTTCCTCTGCCCTTTCTTGGTCTTGCCATACCAATTCTGCCACCGCATTAAGGGTGTTAAAGATAAAGTGGGGGCTTATCTGCCTTTCCAAGTTCCTTATGTGCTCTTCTAATAAAAGTCTTTTGTTTTCCTCCTCCTTTCTTTGTAGAGACACCAATTTATAAAGAAGATATCCCAAAGAGGCAGTCATAAGAGCCAAAAAGAAAGATAAGATAATGGCTTTTTTCAGTGGTAGGTTTAATGGAATGATATCCAAAAGGCTATTACTGAAATATCCTGCCAAAGCTCCCAAAAAGCCCGACAAGAAAGCAAAGATCAAACTAAAGGGGGTCCAAAGAAATTGAGGAAGAAGCTTTATAAAAAACCGGTTGTTTATCTCCGTGGTGAAAAAAGAAAGCGTAAAGATGTAGAAGGTGGTTAGCAAACCTAAAAAAAGAAAGGGAAAAGGGTTGTAGTTGTAAAGGGAAGAAGTAAATCCTGCGATGGATATACCAAGAACCAAAGCAAAAACAAGTATATAAAGCCACTCTTTTGCCCTTATCTTCAGCATAGCCTAAGGTCCTTTTCTATAAACTTTAAAAGGTTTACAACGCCCATGCTAACACCGGGCCAGCCCTGTCCGGGAAAAACTGTATCACCCACAAGGTATATGCCCTCCAAGGGCGTAAAGGGAGAGGGATAAGAAAAGGGAAAGTAATCTTTTATTACCGGTATCCCTCCCACAGAACCTCTGTATCTTCCCGTGTACCTTTCAAAGGTCTTTGGTGTGCCCGCAAAAACCTTTAATTTTTTAACATTTCTAAAGGCAGGCATATGATCGTATAGAATTTTAAGGCAATATTCAATAGCCTTTTCCTTCCTCTCTAAATACTCTTCCCTTGGTAGGTTTTCCCAAAGCTCAAGACTTGTATGGGTAGAGATGGTTATGCTTCTGGTCTTTTCCTTGCTAAGGATGGGGTCTTCTTCCTCCGATATGGATACAAAAAGGGATCTACTATTTGTGTAGGGAATGGGTTTTTCAAGGAGTATAAAATGGTGGTGTTTTAAATCCTGTGGTATTTGCCCTTGCACTGTCATGTATATAGTAAAGGCGCCCCAAATTTCCCTGTAGGTTTTCTTTGCCCTTTCAGAAAAAAACCTTAGGTCTTCTATAAGGTCTCCTGCTTTCCAAAGGGTAGTGTTTAGAATAACCCTCTTTGCCTCGTAGATGCCCTTGTTGGTGTGTAGTGCATAACCCCAAGGTTTCTTTAATATACTCTTTACCCTTGTACGCAAGCTTAGGTTTTTTATCCTTTTTGCGAAGCTATCCAAAAGCCTTCCCATACCTCCCACCGCATAGTAATTGGTTAAATTGGGATAAGTTAACCCCAAGGAAGCCACGGAAAAGGGCACCTTATCCATAAAGCCCTGAGCGGTTATAAGAGTATGGTGGTTTAGAAAAATTTCATATTTGGAGTTAAAATCTCCTAAATACACCTTTGCCACTCTTTTCGCACTAAGGAAGTTGCAAAGAAAAGTGGATAAAAAGTCCAAAGGCTTATGGGAAAAAGCCCTAAGGGGGGAAAGGGGGCTTGGATAGGGTAAGGTGTGGCACCAAAGATTCCACATGGAATCACTTACCTTATAAACTCTTTCCCAAAAGCCCTTGTGAAACATCTCTGGAAAAGCCTCTTCTATTTCCTCCAAGGACCTTTCCTTATCTCTCCATCGGTTTACAGTCTTTTCTCCCATGTGTATAACCATGGCTGGGTCTATGGGCTTTATAGGTAGGTCTATGTTTAAGAACTTGGCTATCTTACCAACGGGCAGGTTTTCCTCTGCCCCTACGAAAGTGGCAGCTCCCACGTTGTAGTAAAAACCTTCCCTTTCAAAGGTGCCCGCACACCCACCCAAATAATCCAAAGCCTCAAAAAGAATAACCTCCTTGCCCATATGGGAAAGCAAAGAGGAAACTAAAACACCGCCGATCCCGCCGCCAACAACCGCATAATCAAGCATAGGTTAAATTATGGAAAGAGTAAAGGAAAAATAGTAGCCTTGAATTTACCTTTGAAAGTGCAGTAAAGCTCTGTAGCCTATGTCTTTTCTGTAGTGCATTCCTTCAAAGTGTATTCTTTTTATGGCGTTGTATGCCTTCTCTTGGGCTTCTTTTAGATTTTCTCCCCATGCACACACGTTTAAAACTCTTCCTCCTTTGGTGAAAACCTTGCCATCTGTTATTTCTGTACCCGCATGGAATATAACTACATCCTCCATACCTTCCACTTCTTCAAGCCCTTTTATTTCTTTGCTGTCCTCTGGCTTCTCTGGATAGCCCCTACTTGCCAGCACAACGCAGAGTGTATGCCTTTGGTCTATGTCAAGGTTTATATCTTTGCCCTCATAGAAGTTCAGCAAAGCCTCACAAATATCACCCTTTATCCTCATAAGCAAAGGTTGAGCCTCTGGGTCTCCAAGGCGCACGTTAAACTCCAAGACCTTTGGTCCCTTTTGGGTAAGCATAAGCCCCACATACAAAAAGCCCTTGTAGTTTATCTCTTCCTCTTTGAGGCCTTTTATAACCCTTTCTATGATAAGCTCCTTTATAGACCTTTCCGTATCTTCATCCACAAAGGGATTGGGAGAATAGGCACCCATTCCTCCCGTATTGGGACCCTTATCCCCATCCAAAAGCCTTTTGTGGTCTTGGGAAGTAGGCAAAGGGAAATACCTATCTCCATTCACCATAACTATGTAAGAGGCTTCCTCACCCTCTAAGAACTCCTCTATTACAACCTTTGAAGCCGCCTCTCCCAAAACCTTTTTTACCATAAGCTTGTCTATGGTTTGGTGTGCTTCTTCATAGCTTTTGCAGATGAAAACGCCTTTGCCGCTGGCAAGCCCATCTGCCTTTATAACTACTGGCAAGCCAAAATCCTTTACAAAGTTCTTTGCCTTTTGGGGGTCTTCAAATATGTGAAACTCTGCAGTTGGGATCTGGTGTTTTTGCATAAACTCCTTTGCAAAGGCTTTGCTTCCTTCCAACAAGGATGCCCTTTTGTTGGGACCAAAGACCTTTAGACCCCTCTTTTCAAACTCATCCACTATGCCTGCCACCAAGGACGCCTCTGGTCCCACTATGGTAAAGTCTATACCTTCCCTTTGGGCAAAGTCTGCAAGGGCTTCCACATAAGTGGGCTCTATGGGTATATTCTTAGCTATCTTTGAAGTGCCCCCATTACCTTTGGCACAATAAAGCTCTTTCACCAAAGGACTTTGGGATATCTTCCAAGCGATAGCATGCTCCCTTCCACCGTTTCCAACTACAAGAACTTTCACCTGTCAAATTATAACATATTCTTATCCTTCAAACCTTTGAAAGAGCTTCCTCCTTTGCTATTTTAAGGAAATTCTCCAAAAGCTTCATGCCTTCTTCGGAGAGTATGGACTCTGGATGAAACTGTACTCCAAAAAGAGGATATTCCACGTGCTGAATGCCCATGATCTCCTCATCCTCCGACCGTGCGGTTATCTTCAAAAATTCTGGCAAAGTCTCTCTGTCTATGACCAAGGAATGATAACGCACTGCGGTAAAGGGGTTCTTAAGTCCTTCAAAGATACCCTCGCCCGTGTGAAATATCTGAGAAGTCTTTCCATGCATTAACCTTTTTGCCCTCACTATCTTGGCACCAAAGGCATAGCCGATAGATTGATGGCCAAGGCATACACCCAGTATGGGAATATCCTTATAAAAACTCTTTATAACCTCCACTGAAATACCCGCCTCCTTTGGAGTGCATGGTCCTGGAGATATTACAATGGCGTCGGGCTTTGCCCTTTTTATATCCTCCAAGCTTATCTCATCGTTCCTGCGCACTGCCACATCCGCAGAAAGCATCTGAAGATAATGAACAAGGTTGTAGGTAAAAGAGTCGTAGTTATCTATCATCAAAACTCTCATAAGGATTAAAATATAATCCGTACCATATATAAAAAATTCCTCTCTGCAGATGTATCACAATACACTTGTAAAATCGTAAACAATGGGCAAAATAACCACCTGCGCTAACCCCATATTCTCTCATCCACAATATGGCCTTCTGTTAGTGGGAAAGTACAGGCTGTTTTTGAAGCAACTTGTATCATGTTAAAATACTGCTATGAGCTTGCGTATATACAACACACTAAGCGGTAAGGTGGAGGAGTTTGTACCTGTAAACCCTCCCCATGTACTTATATACACCTGCGGTGTTACCGTGTATGATGATTCCCATGTAGGGCATGGGAGGAGTCTTATAGTTTTTGACGTTCTAAGGAGATTCCTTGAACATATGGGCTATAGGGTTAATTTTGTAAGGAACTTTACCGACGTGGATGACAAGATAATAAACAGGGCAAAGGGCGAATGTGTAGATTTTATGACCATAGCCAACAGGTACATAGCAAGCTATTACATAGATATGGAAAACATAAGGGTAAAGCCCGCAGATGTGGAGCCAAGGGTAACAGAACATATGCAAGAGATCATAGAAGTTATAAAGGGCCTTATAGAAAAGGGCTATGCCTACGAATCGGGAGGTGATGTTTATTTCTCTGTGTCCTCTTTTCCAGATTATGGAAAACTTTCCAAAAGGAACATAGAGGAGCTTGAGGCGGGGGCAAGGATAGAGCCCTCGGAGAAAAAGAAAAACCCCCTTGACTTTGCCTTATGGAAATCGGCAAAGGCTGGCGAGCCCTCTTGGGATTCACCATGGGGACCGGGAAGACCCGGATGGCATACAGAATGTGTAGCCATGATCTTTAAACATCTTGGTCAAACCATAGATATCCACGGTGGTGGTTTAGACCTTATTTTTCCCCACCATGAAAACGAGATAGCTCAGGCGGAAGCTTTTACTGGCAAGCCCTTTGCAAGGTATTGGGTTCATAACGGGCTTGTCACTGTTGGTGGGCAAAAGATGTCCAAATCCCTTGGCAACTATATAACCCTAAGGGAAATTTACTCCAAGTACCATCCAGATATCCTTAGGCTTTTGGTGCTTTTTACCCATTATAGAAGCCCCCTTGATTTCTCTTGGGAAAAGATGGAAGAAACAAAGAGAGCTTATGAGAGGCTTTTGACAGCCCTTGAGGACCTTGAACTTTTGAAGAAGCTAACCCTTTATGAGGAAAGGGGAACCCATCCCCTCTTTGAAAGGGTAAAGGAAGCGGAGGAGAAGTTTTTCCAAGCTTTGAGTGATGATTTTAATACACCACAGGCTTTGGCAGAGGTGTATAGTCTTGTTAGTGAGCTTAATAAAGTGAAAAACAAAGCTTTTTCCCAAGGAAGCATATCCCAGCAAGAACTCCAAGCATACCAGTTTGCGGTAGAGTCCCTAATAAAGAACCTTAGGGGAGTTTTTGGACTTTTAGAAGACTTTAAGCCCCAGTGTGAAGTGCGTAAGGTAGTACAAAGGGAGCTTTCTGCGGGTGAGGTCTTTGACAACAGGCTTATTGAGCTTTTAATAGAAGTGCGAAATATGGCAAGGAAAGAGAAGGTATATACCATAGGAGACCATATAAGGGACAGATTAAAGGAGCTTGGCATTATCCTTGAAGATACACCTGCGGGGACAAAATGGAAAAGGCAATGAGTTTGCTTTTGGACGGAAGGGCTCTCTCTGAGAAGATAAGGAGCCAAATATCCCAAGAGATAAAAGAATACACATCAAAGGGCCACAGGGCACCAAC
>JBKBRK010000063.1:0-8041 GCA_046292245.1 Aquificaceae bacterium | reverse complement strand
GTGGGCTGTAGCGCCTTTAATTTTAGGGCTTTGGAAAGTGGGGCAAGTATCGATAGAAAGCACATCATGGCTATGGAATACCATAGAAGCCTTTTTTTCATAGCCTGTACCCTCCTTAGAGGATATTATAATATAGCTTGCCTGTGATTGACCACAAAAAAATTTAAATTTTAGGTATTTCAGACCTTCAGCCTGTTTATAAGGATGTCCACGCTATCAAATAAAAAGGGATTCCTTAATCAGCTTATGTTATGGTATAATCCCATTTACCATGAAAAAAACCTTAATTAGTATTTTAGCATTGCTGAGTCTTTTAGTTCCTTCCTATGCCCAGCAGGCAAATCCCTTTTTGACGCCGGAGAGGGCAAATGCAAGAATAAACGCCAGCGTTCAAATAGCCAAGCTACTCAAGGATATGGGATACAACCGTATCGCCGTGGTTTATATGGAAACTTCAGACTTGTGTGCTCTTTTTTCCGCCTCCTTGGTGGCTTCTTTGAAAACTTTGGGAGTGGAAGCTTATTATGTGAAGGGTGGAGAAGGGCTTGAGGAAAGGCTTAAACTTTTGCAGCCTTTCCATGTATATATGGCATACTTTGGAGAAAGGCCCTACGAGGAGGTACAATCCCAATTTAACAATGATCTTAAAAAGGTACTAAGATACAACAACAAACCAAGCCTTATCCTTCAGCCTTCTTTGGTAAGTCTGGGTTTTGTAAGCGGTGTGGTGGTGGATGAAACCCTTTACACTGCCCTTCAGAGCAATACTATGCTTAGCTTTGTCTTTGAAAGTGGTAAGGTAAAACCCGCAAGGGTTTCTATAAAGGATTACGAGGTGGTTGTTTCCACTTTTGAGCCAAAACCGCCACCCACAAAACAAAAACAAAGAAGAAAGTGAGATTATTATCTCTCCTTCTTTTTCTTTCCCTTTGTTTTTCTCAAGAAAAGCTTTTTCATCTTATGGGCACCTATGCTCTTATTGAGTTGCCAGAAGGTAAGGAATATGAAGCCTACAGGTATATAAAAAGCCTTGAAGAAAAACTTTCCGATTATATGGAAACTTCCCAAGTATCCAATATAAACCAAGGGGCGGGAAAAGGATGTGTGGAGATCTCGGATGAAACCCTTGAGGTTATCAAAAAATCTATAGAGATATCGGAAAAAACCTATGGCTTTTTTGACATAAGCGTAGGCAGTTATACAATAAACCACAAAAGAAAGGGACTTATAGATCAAGAAAAGGCAAAGGCTCTTATAGATTACAGAAATATAAGGATAGAAGGGAATAAGGTATGCCTCTTGAAAAGTGGCATGGCTATAGATTTGGGAGGTATTGGAAAGGGCTATGCGGTACAAAAGGCTTACGAAAGCCTAAAGACTTCTTGGGGCTTTATATCCATAGCAGGTGATCTAAGGGTTTGGGGGCATAAAAGGCTTTTAGCCATATACAATCCTATAAACAACCACATACTCGCAGAGGGTATTAACTCAAAGGATCTATGTCTATCCACAGGCGGTAATTACCTTAGAAAACATATACTGGGAGCTAAAAACAGCCTTCTACAAGCCACCGTTGCCCATTGGGATTGTACCTTTACCGACGCCATAGAAACAGCCCTTTTGGCTATGGATGACGACAACAGGGAAATCTTTTTGAAAGAAAACCCCCAAATAGGCGTGCTTTTACTCTTTGAGAATGGTACCCTTTTTGTAAATAGGGCTTTTATGGAATACTTTGAAAGCCTTAAGCTTTATCCTACAAGTTCCTTAAAGAGCTCCATATACTTATTAACAGTGCTTTCTATGGAATAAGCTTTTGCGGTCTGTATAGCCTTTTCTGAGATCTTTTCCTTTTCTTCTTGCGACAAACTAAGGGCTCTTTTAAGTTTATCTACAAAACCCTGTAAATCACCTACCTTTGCGGCCAAGCCGTTTTCTCCATCCCTTAAATAGTCCTTTATACCGCCCGCAAGGGTTGATATAACCACCTTCCCACAAGCCATAGCTTGAAGTACTGCACCGGCAATACCTTCAAAGTAGGAGGAAAACACAAAATAATCCGCTATGTTTAAAAGGTCTGGTATATCTTCTCTAAAGCCCAGGCCTATTAATCTTCCATCAAGTCCATATTTTTGAGCATATTTGGGGGCTTCTTCTTCCGTTTTTAGACCAACTAAAATAAGAATGCAATCAGAACAATTCAATTTGGAAAAAGCTTCTATTAAAAGTAATTGTCCCTTATGTTGAGGATTCCAGTTTGCCACGTTTATGAATACCTTGTTTTTGGGGTCTATACCAAGGTCTTTTCTTAGCTTTAACCTTATATCTGTATCCCTTACCTTAAACCTGCTTAAATCAAGACCGCTTGGAATATATGTGAGTTTTTCTGGGAAAAATTTTTCCTCTTTTAACTTTTCATAAGTGCTTTTGTCCACTACAACTATTTTGTCTGCCACCGAGTATTTTACAAGCTTGGATAAAAAGCTGGAGCTTTTCCCAGTTCTTTTGTAGGCTATTATCCTGGGCTTTTTTTGAAGAAAGCTAAGCACGCCTCTAAGGAAATCAAGAGCATGCGGTGAATTAGCAATGGCTATATGAAAAGGTATATGGGTCATTATCTTCCAAAGTCTGTAATAATTCAAAGGATTAAACCTTGAAAACTTGTTATGTTTTTCAAAAAAATGGAACTTTATTCCATAGTCCTTTAACTTTTTCACCATAAGGTCATACTGGAAAGATAAAGCCATATGAACTTCAAAACCTCTAAGGGATAACTCCCTTGAGATAAGGTAGGTTTGCTCCTTTGTACCGCTCCAACCCTCACCTTCCACTATTTGAAGAATTCTAAGCATCCTTCTTTTTAACCAGCAAAGAGGCAACCACAGAGATAAACACCGCACTACCTATCAAAAGGAGAGAGATCTCAACGGGTATTTTGTAAAAGTCGGATATAAGCATCTTAACCCCTATAAAACCCAAAATAAAGGATAGCCCGTAGTGTAGGTAATGAAATAGGGGAAGTATGCCTGCGGCAGCAAAGTACAAAGATCTAAGTCCCAATATGGCAAAGATGTTGGAGGTGTATACCACGAAGGGATCTCTGGATATGGCTATTATGGCGGGCACCGAGTCTATGGCAAACATAATGTCGGAAGTTTCTACAAAAAGAAGGGCTAAAAACATGGGTGTAGCGTAAGCCTTTCCCCCTTCTTTTAGGAAAAACCTTCCATCTCCATTGTGGGGTCTCAAAGGTATTATCCTCTTTGCTATTCGGTAAACCAAGGTCTGTTCAGGATGAAATTCCTTTTCCTCCGTGGTCAAAAGCTTTATAGCGGACAGGATCAAAATAATTCCAAAAACATAGATAACCCAGTGGAAGTGCTTGATAAGTTCAAGCCCTGCAAAGATAAAGATAGCCCTAAAAACTATAGCTCCCAAAACTCCCCAGAAAAGGACCTTATGTCGGTATTCTTCGGGTATTTTAAAGTAGGAGAAGATGAGGATAAAGACAAAAATATTGTCAAGGCTAAGGGCTTTTTCAAGGAGGTAGCCCGTGAGGTACTCCACCGTTCTATCGTAGCCCCTTGTGTAATAAACAAAGCCAGCGAAGGCTAAGCCCAAGGCTATCCAAAAGGCAGAAAGCAAAAGGGCTTCCCTTAGGGATATCTTGTGGGGGTGTCTGTGAAAGACAAAAAGGTCCAAGAAAAGGACGCCCAAAACCACACCGCCAAAAACCAACCAACTAAATTCCATAAGCTTTGATTATACCAAGCTCTTTTTTATGAAATCTATGACCTTTACAGGTATGGGGTCTTGTTTGTAAAGCTCTGCCAGATGAAGGCTTACCCAATCTCCAAGATAAGTGAGGTACATAAGCCTTTCTATCAGAGTGGTGCCTTTGCCCTGGAGAAGCCTGAGAAAAATCCCAAGGTCTCTAAAGATCTCCTCCGTTATGGAAACCCTTTTTATCACCCTTGGATAGTCTTGGGGGTCCCAAAGTAAGGTAAAGGCGCAAAGGTCTCTTATGGAGGCATTGTCAAGCCCTACTACTTCGTTGTGATGCATCTCTGGAAGGATGGCATTGTAGCATAGGGTTTTTGAATTCTCGTTTATCTGGGTCTTCCACCTAAAGGCTACGGGCTCTGTAAGGGGTGTGCCGTATACCACAGGAAGATAGCCAAAAAGGGTGTGGGCTATGGATTTTGCGTTGGATTTTATGCCTTCCTTGTGGTTTGTTAAATGTTCTCTAACCTTGTGTATCTCTTCCTTCATGCCAAAAAGGCTAAGCAAGGCAGAAAGCATAAAGCCAAGGGCATACCTTGGAGGATATCCTTGGGGAAGGGGTATATGTAAAAGCTTGTTCTCCTTAGCTATTTCTTCTATTTTACCGCCAGAACTTACGCATACAGGCTTTAGACCTCTTTTGAGGGCTTCCTCAAGGACCTTGATAGTTTCTTCCGTATTTCCGCTGTAGCTTGTGCATACCAAAAGCCAGCCCTCCTTCACAAAAAGGGGAAGCTCATAGCCCTTTATGGAAAGTATAGGCTTATCCGCCCTTAGGAAAAGCTTCATAAAGTCTCCCACTATACCAGAGCCACCCATCCCGCTAAAGACCACGCCCTGATAATCCTGGAGGTCTATCTCTTGGACCTCCACAGGGTTAAACTGGCTTGGAAAGTCCTCCAACATTTCAAAGGCTTGCATCTTTCACCTCCTGCACTTTTGAAGATATTTTACACCCACTCTGGATAGAGAACCTCTTTTTTATAAGTCAATAAGGTGTTGAGGTTGTTTCAAAAATCCCAAGTTAAACATACCCCTATACTGAAATCATAGGAAATGGTGGCATTGGTGCAATATAAATCATATACAGGGTGGAGATTCACCTTTCATGGAGGCAATTGGTGAGTTGTCTCCACGTAAAGATAATTTTCATTCGGTGTATAGCTTTTTTATACCATCTCCATAAGGTGAGAAAGGTAGCAATTTAAGATATTTTCCCCATAATATTTGAGATTAAAGTTCCTATCTTCTGTTTCTTCTGTGAGTAGCTTATAAAAGACCTTATAAAGCTCCTCCTCATCCTTTACTTGGAAGCCCAAGCCCTTCTTTTGAAGGAAGTCTTTTAGGTCTTCCACCTTTTGAGTGTAGGGTCCAAAAACTACAGGCTTTCCAAAATAGGCGGGCTCAAGGAGATTATGACCTCCAACCCTTGCAAAGGTGCCGCCCACAAGGGCAACATCTGCGTACTCATAAAGGGAAAAAAGCTCTCCAAGGGTATCCACCACAAGTACCTCCCAACTTTCCTCTTCTTTGCTTCTTAGGGATGCCTTGTAATCCTTGAAAATTTCTGCAACCTCATGGCATCTTTTTACATGTCTTGGGGCAATAATTAGCCTTAAGTTGGTAAAGTCCTTTTTAAGCTTTTCATAGACTCTTTTTATTAAAACTTCTTCACCTTGGTGGGTACTTCCTGCCACTATAAGTTTTGACTTCTTGTAGTTTAAGGAGATCCTTTTAGGCTCTTCTAAGGCAAACTTTAGATTGCCACAGGCTACGACCCTTTTACACCCATAAGACCTAAACCTTTCTACAAAAGCCTCTTCTTTGGTTATTATCAAAGAAAAGCTTTTGGCTAACCACCTTTCCAAAAAGCCTCCCTTTACGTAGGCGTTTAGCCATATTTTTGGCGCCCTTGTAAAAAGTAAAAGGGAAGGCCATAGTTCCCTTTCCATTACAAGGATAGCCCTTGGCTTGATTTTATTTTCAAAACTTTTTACAAAGGGTGGAAGGTCAGGGGGAAGTTTGTGCAGTTCATGAAAGTATCCCTTTTGGCTTTCTAAATAGCCCTTTGCCCTAAGGGAAAAATAGGTAAGCACTATGTGGTAATAAGGATATAGCCTTTTAAGCAAGGGCTTTAGGGTATTAAACTCGCCAACGCTTGCGGTATGTACCCAAAGGCTATCTTTCTCTTTCTCCACGAATAAATTCTTCCACCATCTTTCTTGCCTGCCAGTCGGGGTATTGGATAGGTGGATGTTTCATCGTATAGGCGCTGATTGAATAAAGGGGACCACCTATACCCCTGTCCCTCGCCAATTTACAGCATCTTATAGCATCTATCATTGAGCCTGCACTGTTGGGAGAGTCCTCCACATCAAGTTTGAGCTCCACATACATGGGCACATCACCAAAAAGCCTACCCTCTATGCGTATATAGGCTATCTTTCTATCTTTTAGCCAAGGCACCCAGTCGGAAGGTCCTATATGGATGTTCATGCTGCCCATCTCGTAAGGTATAAGGGAAGATACCGCTTCTGTTTTTGAAACCTTTTTAGTCTTTAGCCTTTCCCTTTCAAGCATGTTTAAAAAGTCTGTATTCCCTCCAAAGTTAAGCTGATAAGTCCTGTCTATCTTTACACCCCTATCCAAGAAAAGCTGTACCAAAGTCCTATGAACTATGGTGGCACCCACTTGGGATTTTATATCATCTCCTACCACTGGAATGCCTTCACTTTCAAACTTCTTTGCCCATTCTGGGTCTGAGACTATAAAGGTAGGCATGCCGTTTATAAAGGAAACGCCAGCCCTAAGGCAAGCCTCTGCGTAAAAACGTGCCGCCTGCTCCGATCCAACAGGCACATAATTTATAAGGATGTCTGCTTGTGTTTCCTTTAATATCCTTACCACATCCTCAAGCTCGTCTTCCTTTTCATCAGATAGAACAAAGCTTCTTTCTGGTGGATAGTTAGCCATATGGCTTGCATAGCCGTCAAGCACCTTGCCCTTTCTGACTATAACGCCCGTCTTTGGTATATTGGGCTCAAAAATTGCGGTACAATTGGGTGGTGAAAATATGGCTTCTGATACATCTTTGCCAACTTTTCTTGCGTCAATATCCCAAGCAGCAACCAACTCAATATCCCAGGGCTTGTAGCCCCCTACCTTATCAAACATAAGCCCACTTACATCTTCTCTGTGCTTTGCGTAGTACCATATGCCTTGGATTAAACTACTGGCACAGTTGCCCACGCCCGCTAAGGCTACCCTTATCTTTGACATTTTGACCTCCACAAAGGCTTATAATATTATAACAATAAGCTGGATAAAATATACGCCCGGTAAGAAATCCCCCCCTTTTATCGGTGGCGCAGGCATCCTTGTCTGCGATAAAATACAGGCTGGAAGCCTGAACTACCAGGATTTTAAATTTTTTTGTGGTGGTTCATGGGCGTTGGTGCGTAAATAACTTATGGTATATTAGTTAAGCATACGCCGGGTGAGAAATTACCCTTCATTAAGCAGACCTCCTGTAAAAGCTATAGCCTATAGCATAAGCATATACATACACAAGCACACAAGTCAAAGTCCTCCATCCACTGCCAGCATTAAAAAGCTTTATTTGGCTTATCACACCTTCTATCACCTGCCTTTTCGCCCTCAACCCCTTACTATTACACACCTCTACCTTATCACACCCCCTATAGCCCCTGTCTCCATACACCACACAATTCTCCACAAGCTCCCTAAACCATACACTCCTCTTCTTCCTCTCCCTAAAAGCCCTAACTTCATGCATACTCCCAAAGGTTATCCACACATCATAAACTATCCCCTGCCTATCGCATAACACCATCATCAACATACCATATCTGACCTCCTCAAACTCCACTACCTGCCCGTTGTCTCTTCGCCTTATCTTCCTATGCCTCTTTACCCACCATACCTTGCCCTTTATCCTCTTTATCTTCTGTGTCCTTGCCCTGTTTACATTGGCTATATCCACTATCGTCCCGTCTATCACAAGTTCCATCTTCTTCCCAAACAAAAGCTTCGCCAATAATACAACTCTCAACCTATAAAGCTGGTATTCTCTCAGTATTCTATAAACTCTCTTTAATCTGTGTTTTCTGAAGATATGCCATGATTGTATGGAAGGGTCAATTAACAGCTGGGCTAATTTCAATACTTTCATGCCAGTGATGTAGGAAAGGATGAAGATGGCTGCTATTTGGATGTCTGTTAGTTTAGGCTTTCTACC
>JBKBRK010000062.1:0-8305 GCA_046292245.1 Aquificaceae bacterium | reverse complement strand
ATGAAGGTTAATCTTGTCCTTTCTGGCGGTGCAGCCCGTGGCATAGCCCATATAGGCGTTATAAAGGCTTTGGAAGAGCTCGGCTTTGAAATATCCGCCGTAAGCGGTGTAAGTGCGGGAGCCCTTGTGGCGGCTTTTTACTGCGATGGTTATACGCCCCAAGAAATGCTAAAAATAGCCAAATCAAAGGATTGGCTTAAGTATCTAAGGCCCACTTTCCCCAAGTTGGGCTTTGTATCCCTAAGAGAGGCAGGCAAGTTTCTAAGCAAAAGTCTTTCCTTTCAACAAATTGAGGAATCAAAGAAAAAACTCTCTATTGGAGCAGTGGATATAAAGACTGGAAAAACTCTATACTTTGACAAGGGAAGTCTTATACCCATCCTTTTGGGAAGTTGTGCTTTGCCCGGCATCTTTGAGCCGGTAAGGTACAAGGAATACCTTTTGGTGGATGGTGGCCTAACTAACAACCTTCCTGTGGAGCCTTTGCTTTTTATGGAGGGGCTTCTGGTAGGTGTGGATGTAAATCCTAACATGACCGTGGAAAAGGTAAGCAATATATTTCAACTTCTTTTAAGAAGCCTTCTTTTGGCGGTAAGGTCTAATGCGGATAAAAGAAAGGAGCTTTGCCACGTGGTTATTGAGCCCGAGCTTTATAATTACTCACCCTTTGACCTTTTAAAGGCGGAGGAAATATACAAGCTTGGCTATGAAAAAACCATGAATGTAATGAGGGCTTATGCAAAATAAGGGATTGCTTATAGACCCATCGGAGAGCAAGCTTAAGGTTATAAACAGAGTCCTAAGGCTTGCTTTTCCCATTATCCTTTCAAACCTTCTTTATACGGTGGAAAGTGCCTTTTCTGTTATCTTGGTCTCGGGCATATCTGCCACGGCGGTTGCCGCCGTTGGATACTCTGCCAGTATGCTGTGGTTTGTGTATTCCCTTATGGCTCTTGCCTATACGGGCACCACAGTGCTGGTAGCTCAAAGAGTGGGAGCAAAAGAAGACCCATCTCCTGCCTCGTTGTGGGGCATCATAATAGCCTTTTTGATAGCCCTTCCCCTTACCTTCTTTGGTAAAGATCTTATAGCACACCTTATGCTTATTTTTGGTGCTTCCCAAAGCGTGGTAAGCCTTGCCAAAGAATATCTAAATCCCGTTTTTCTTTTTATCACCATAGGCTTTATAACCAACACCCTGTACGCGGCTTACAACGGATATGGAGACACAAAGACACCTCTTAAGGTTGCCCTTTTGATGAACGTGGTAAATATAAGCAGTGCCTATGTTTTGATCTATGGGAGGTTTGGATTGCCAAGGCTTGAAGTGGCAGGGGCAGGATGGGGCATAGCCCTTTCGGAGATAGTGGGACTTCTTTTTTACCTATACCTTTACCTACGTTATAAAAAGCCCTTTCCTATAAAACTAAGCCTTGACGGAAAGCTACTTTTAAAGATGCTAAGAGTTGGCACTCCCACCGCCATAGAAAGAGCCTTTACAAGTCTTTCCTTTAACATCTTTGTGGGGCTTGTTGCCCAGTTTGGTGATAAGGTCCTGGCAGCTCATCAGGTGGGCTTGAGGGTTGAAAGTGTGTCCTTCATGATAGGCTTTGGGATGATGGTGGCATCTACCACCCTTGCGGGGCAAAACTATGGAGCAAAGAACTTTAAAGGGCTTGATTACGGAGTAAGAATTAGCGCCCATTTTACCGCCTTTACAATGGGCTTTATAGGCTTTTTAATAGCCCTTTCCCCCCACTACTTTTCCCTTATCTTCACAAGGGACCAAGAGGTTATAAGTTATGCATCCTATTACCTTGTGATAGTTGCTCTATCTCAGCCACAGATGGCATACGCCAGCATCTTCTCTGGCTCTTTGAAAGGAATGGGCAAAACCCACATACCCCTCTTTGTAAATCTCTCCTCTTTTTGGCTTTTTAGGATACTTCCCTCCCTTTTGGTGCTAAAACTTGTCCATAGTCCCTTGGTGCCTTGGGTCTTTATGAGCCTTGAAACCACCCTGAGGGCTTTGGTCTTTTATTGGGCTTACAGGAGGGAGATAAAAAGAATGATTTAATCTTTGCTAAATATCTTATCTATTAGGCTTTCCTCAAAGATGTAAGCTCTCTATAACAGGTCTATAAGGGTCTTTGTTAAAAAATCCGCTACTTTGTTGCGAATATTGGACTATTTCTTTATATCTTCTATGGGCGGCTCATCATAGAAAAACCAATCGTTTAACTTATCCTTATGTCCTTTTTCAATTGGTATTGACGGAACGATATAAGTATGGTTATGCCATAGGGAAGGGTGGTATATGAGTTGGAAAGGAAAAGGCAGGTGGTGTAATGCTTTGACTTGTGTGCTTGTGTATGCATACGCTTATGCTATTGGATATAGCTTTTACAGGAGGTTTGTTTGATGATACCTAATTTCTCACCCAGCGTGTTTTCTTATAATTATATAAGCTATGCTTAATTTAGCGGTCTTGCAGTTTAAACCATCCCTTGGAAAGGTGGAAGAAAACTTATCCAAGGTTTTATCCCTTCTTGGGTATGTAAAAGAAGGGTCTGTGGTGGCTTTGCCTGAGATGTGGTTTTGTGGCTTTGACTACGATAATTTAAAAAGCCACGCAGAAAGGACAGAGGAGGTGTTGGAGGAGATAAAAAAGATCTCCCTCCAAAAAGACCTGACCATAATAGGCACCTATCCCCTCAAGGGTAAAGAAGGTATATACAACTGCGCCTTGGTGGTGGAAGAGGGTAAAATAATAGGCAAAAGGCATAAGATAAAGCTCTTTCCTCTATATGAAGAAGAAAAGCATTTCAAAAGTGGCAAAGATAATACACTGATAGAAAGCAAAAGGGCAAAGATAGGTGTTTTGATATGCTTTGAACTGAGATTTTCCTCGCTTTTGCTTAGGGATGCGGAGCTTTTGGTGGTGCCCTCCATGTGGGGCAAAAAGAGAAGAGAGCATTTAGAAGTACTTTCAAGGTCAAGAACTATAGAAAACCAATCCTTTCTTTTGCTTTCCAACGTTTGGGGCAAAGTGGGGCAGGAAGAATATGCGGGTTCCTCTGCCATTTACAGCCCTTGGGGTGAAGTTTTGGCTTATTCGGAAAAGGGCGACAGCTTGCTTCAGGTGGAGGTGGAAAAGGAACAGGTTTATGTGGTAAGAAGATACATGCCTCTTTTTTAAATTTCATGGGAAAGGTGGTTTAATATCCTAAGTTTATAAAGTTATTGATTTGTATGTGGTATAATATTATTTTCTAATCCACAAAAAGGAGGTTTTATCATGAGCGGCCTACTTAAAGAAATAGAAAACCTATACACTCCAAAGAAGGAATGGGTGAATTTTAGAGTGGGTGATACCATAAGGGTGCATTACAAGATAGTGGAAGGGGGAAAGGAAAGGATACAGCCCTTTGAAGGGGTGGTGATAAGGATAAAGGGAAGCGGCAGTGGAAAGACCTTTACAGTAAGGAAGGAGTCCTACGGTGTGGGCATTGAAAGGACCTTTCCTTATTACAGCCCCAATATAGAAAAGATAGAGATAACAAAGTATGGAAAAGTCAGGAGGGCAAAGCTTTACTTCTTGCGCAAATATAAAGGTAAGGAAGCTCTTGGAAAGATAAGAGAGATAAAGCCTTGGGAGTTAAAGAAGGCAAGATGACAGAATACGAAAAGCCCTATTGGGAAAAGGGCCTTCTTGTGGCTGGAGTGGATGAAGCAGGTAGGGGACCCCTTGCGGGTCCCATAGTTGCCTGTGCTGTAATACTTCCCCCCTTTACAGAAGCTTTTATAAACACCGATTCCAAAGGAATGACACCAAAGGAAAGACAGGAGGCATATGAGATTATAAAAGCGAAGGCTTTGGCAATAGGGACTGCCGTAGTTGATTCAAGCCTTATAGACCGTGTGGGTATAGCAAGAGCTAACAAAATAGCCTTTAAAAGAGCCCTTGAAGACCTAAAGCATCCCTTTCATATGGTTATTAGCGATTACCTGCCGGTGGAGGACTATCTCAACATCCCTTTGGTAAAAGGCGATAAAAAAAGTCTTAGCTGTGCCTGTGCTAGCATAGTGGCAAAGGTTCTAAGGGACAAAATAATGGAGTATTATCACAAGCTTTTTCCCCAGTATAACTTTGCCAAGCATAAAGGCTATGCCACAAGGGAACATCTAAGGGCTATAAAAGAGCATAAAGAAAGTCTTATTCACAGGAGAAGCTTTTCCCCTATAAAGCAATTGGAACTTCTGTAGATGCATATCCCCGTATTGCTTGAGCCAGCAACAGACCTATTACTTGGCAACGGGGGAGCCATATATGTAGATTGCACCCTTGGACTTGGCGGTCATGGAAGAAGAATATTGGAGAAAAATCCAAAAGCCTTCCTAATAGGCATTGACAGGGATCCCCAAGCCCTTGAAATAGCACAAGAGAATTTAAAAGCCTTTGAGGGTAGGTACAACCTTTACCATGCCAACTTTTCTGACCTTGATGAAGTTTTAAGACAGGAGGGAATAAGAGAAGTTGATGGCTTTCTCTTTGACCTTGGAGTTTCCATGCTTCAACTGAAAAGCCCAAGGGGTTTTTCCTTTCAAAGGGATGAACCTTTGGATATGAGGATGAACCCAGAGGATAGAATTACCGCTTATCATGTGTTAAATAGATACTCAGAGAGAGAGCTTGAAAGGATCTTCAAAGAGTACGGAGAAGAGCCCTACTACAAAAAGGTGGCAAAGGCAATCGTCCTTGCAAGGGCAAAAAAAACTATAGAAACCACTGGCGAGCTTGTAAAGATAATTACCTCTGTGCTTCCTTACAGAAGAGGGAAGATCCATCCCGCCACAAGGATCTTTCAAGCCATAAGGATAGAGGTAAATCAGGAGTTAAAGTCCTTTGAGATAGCTCTAAATAAGACCCTTGATTTTTTAAGGACTGGAGGAAGGATTGTGGTCATTTCTTTTCATTCCCTTGAGGACAGAATAGCTAAGAATTTTATGAAAAAACATCTTAAGTTATTGACAAAAAAGCCGATAGTACCTACTATAGAAGAGATGAAGGTAAATCCTGCTTGTAGGAGTGCTAAACTAAGAGTGGGGGAAAAGCCATGAAGTATATAATGCTTAGCGCCCTATTACTACTTGTTAATCTCCTTTATTCCGCCTATAGCATAAACCTTTCAAAAAACTATGCCAAAGAGGTCTCCGAGTTAAAAAGGGAAAAGGAAAGGTCTTTGATATTAAAGGCACAAATAGAGGAGCATATTAACTATAAGACCGCCAAAGAATACGCCCAATCAACGGGCTTTATACCCATAGATTGGAGCAAGGTTAAAGTGGTTAAGTAGCAACTATTTTATAGAAGCGTTTTTTCCCAGTCTGTAGGTGTATATCTTGGAGCACCTCTATCTCCTCGTTGGGGTCTTCTATTTTTCTTCCCTCTATCCTTAGTCCTCCACCCTCTATTAACCTCCTTGCGGAGTTCTTTGATGGCTCAATGCCAAGCTCCACCAAAAATTCATAAGCCTTTTTACGGTAGCCCCTTGGTACCTGTATGGTGGGGGCATCCTCTGGAAATTCTCTCTTTGAAAAGGTTTTTTCAAAAAATTCAAGGGCTTTGTCTGCGGACTCCTTAGAATGGTGGCGAGAAACTATGTAGTGGGCTAATCTCTTTTTGGCGGTCATGGGGTGAAGGCTTTTCTTAAACTCCTCTATCTCCTCCTGTGTGTAATCGGTAAGAAGTAGGTAGTAATCCCACATAAGCTCGTCCGATACGGACATAATTTTGCCAAACATCTGATTGGGCTCCTCCGTGATGCCTATATAGTTGCCATAGGATTTGGACATCTTTTTAACACCATCCAGACCTACCAAAAGGGGAAGGGTTATACACACTTGAGGCTCTTGACCGAAAGCCCTTTGTAGGTCTCTGCCCACAAGGAGATTGAACTTTTGGTCTGTACCACCAAGCTCCACATCCGCCTTTAAAACAACGCTGTCATAACCTTGAAGCAAAGGATACAAAAACTCATGGATGTATATGGGAATACCCTCTTTGAAGCGCTTTGAAAAGTCATCCCTTTCTAACATCCTTGCCACTGTATATTGGCCCGCGAGCTTTATGATTCCCTCCGTTCCCAAAGAGGAAAGCCAAGAGCTGTTAAAGACGATGTTGGTCTTTTCTGGAATTAGTACTTTGAAAACTTGATGTTCGTAGGTTTTGGCGTTCTCAAGGACCTCTTCCCTGCTTAGCGGTGGTCTAACTTGGCTTCTGCCTGTTGGATCCCCTATCATGGCGGTGAAATCCCCTATGACAAAATAAACCTCATGTCCAAGCTGTTGGAATTGGCGCATCTTTTGAAGTAAAACCGTGTGCCCCAAATGAAGGTCTGGAGCGGTGGGGTCAAAACCCACCTTTATACGTAAGAGTCTTTTCTCTTTTAACTTTTTAAGAAGCTCCTCTTCCTCTATTATCTCTACGGTTCCTTGCTTTATAAGTTTTAACTGCTCCTCTGGCGCCATATTTAACATTTTACAATAGACTTAAGCCTGTCTAAGCTTTATAAAGCCAAGGATCACAAGGATAAGGGTAAATATTAAAAGGAAATAAACGAGATAATCTTTCACCATATGGGGGGCTATGGTAAGTATAATAAAGGATGAAGATAGCATAAAGCCGAGAGTTAGTATACTCATAGAAAGCCTGTTTATATCCCTTTTAAGGTCCTTTATAAACTTATCTTCACCTTTGTAGTTTATAGAAAGCTCAAGCTCCCCCCTTTCAAGCTCACTTAAAAACTTCTTTGTCTTATGAACACCCTGAAGGAGTATTTTAGTGGTTATTATTAAATTTTTTGTCACTTCATTCCTTGAAACCATAGGAATAAAAACCTGCTTAAACCCCTTGCCCACATAGGGCTTCATCTCTTCTATCAACCTGAACTCTGGGTTGAGGTTTAAGGCTGTACCTTCTGCGAGGGCTAAGGTTTTAAGAAGAAGAAAAAGGTCTGAGGGTATCCTTATACCATATTTGTATGAGAGTTTGAAAGTATCTTGCACTACCTTTGAAAGTTTAACCTCTTTTAGAGGTTGCATAAAGTAATAGGAGAATAGTATTTCCAACTCCCTTTTTAAAAATCTTTCCCTTTTTGTCCTCATGGATATCCCAAGGTCATAAAGGGCATCTATCACAAGGTCAAGGTCATTCCTAAGGATACCGTACATGAGCTGAAAAAGGTTTATTCTTGTTATGCTATCCACCGATCCCACCATACCATAATCCAAAAGCCCTATACTTCCATCCTTCATAACCAAAAAGTTTCCAGGGTGGGGGTCTGCGTGGAAAAAGCCATCTTTGAATATCATTTTGAGGTATATCCTGGCACCTTTTCTGGCAATTTCTTTGAGATCAAAGCTCTTACTTACAAGGGCATCCCCATCGCTAATTTTGATACCTTCTATTTCCTCAAGGCAAAGCACCCTTTTTGTTGTAAACTCCCAATAGACTTTTGGCACGTATACATCGGTATCCTTCAAGAAGTTCCTTCTAAAGGTATCACAATTTCTTCCTTCTCTGGTATAATCAAGCTCGTTTCTTATGGTGTAGGAAAATTCTTCAAAGATGGATTGAACATCCCATCTCTGACCGAGCTCTGTCTTCATAGATATCTGGACAAGCTCCTCAAGGATCGCCAAATCTTCCTCTATCTGCTTTTCCACATAGGGTTTTTGAACTTTAAGCACAACCCTCTCTCCAGATTTAAGCCTTGCCCTGTGGACCTGACCTATGGAGGCAGAAGCCAAGGGCTCATTCTCAAAGTAGTCAAATAGGTCTTTATAAGGCTTACCAAACTCCTCCTCTATAACCTTTTTTATACTTTCTGCATCCGCCGGAGGAACCCTATCTTGAAGTTTAGAAAGCTCTCGTAGATAGTTGTCGGGTAAAAGGTCAGGTCTAACACTGAGTATCTGTCCAAGCTTTATGAAGGTTACCCCAAGTTCTTCAAAGGCAAGTCTTAAATGTTCTTCTGGTAAATACCTCTCCTTCCTTCTTTTATGTCCCAAGACTCCCCAATGAAAGGGTACAAGATGCCCAAGACCAAGCTTAAAAAGTAGCAGACCGAAGCCATGCCTTGTGAGCACCCTTGCTATATATACCTTCCTCCCTATGTGGTCAACAAGCATGTTAGTTACCTAAATTGCTGGTTTTCAATCTTCCTAACATAAATTGCTAGTTTTAGAAGGTTCAAAAGTCTTTTGTAGTGGCAGGGCTTGCCCCTGCCCTTTTATTCTGGGC
>JBKBRK010000061.1:0-8463 GCA_046292245.1 Aquificaceae bacterium | reverse complement strand
TTAATTGGTTATAATTCTTTTTAGGAGGTATGCCTGTGAAAAAAACCCTTGACCTTAATCTAATGGAAGAGTTTGCAAACCTTGAGTATTTTGTGGTAAAAGCTCCAGTAAACAGTCCAGACTTCTGGAAAGAATGGCAAGAAAAATACTCCAGAGCCTTTTTATCAAGGGTAGCGGTAAAGAAGCTTCTAAAGACAAGAAGGTTAAGCATAGAGGAGTTAAAAAGGTACAAAGCCCTGCTGGGGGTCTATGAAGATCTTATGATATACTTTGAAAGCCTTAAGAGGCTTGCTCTTAGCCTTAGGGGAGTTTTTGAAGCCAACGAAAGCCAAGAATTTGACGATGATGATATAGACCTTGAATTCTAAAGGAGGTGCCATGCCTTTTAGAAAGAAGACCCTAAGGGATGTGGAGCTAAAGGGCAAAAGGGTGCTTGTAAGGGTTGATTTTAACGTGCCCATGGATGAGTTGGGAAATATTGAGGAAGATACCCGAATAAGGACAAGCCTTCCCACCATTGAATACCTTTTGGATGCAAAGGCAAAGATAATCCTCATGTCCCATTTGGGAAGGCCTAAGGGAAGGGATGAAAAGTACAGTCTTGCACCCGTTGCCAAAAGGCTCTCAAGGTATTTAAACAGACATGTGGAAATTCTCAAGGATTGCGTGGGAGAAGAGGTGGAAAGCTACGTGGAAAGCATGAAGGAAGGAGATATCGTCCTTTTGGAGAACCTAAGGTTTCATGAGGGAGAAAGCAAAGGAGATATGGAGTTTGCCAAGGCTTTGTCAAAGCTTGGAGAAGTTTATGTAAGCGATGCCTTTGGCACATGCCACAGAAAGCATGCCTCTGTGTACCTTGTACCACAGATCCTAAAACCTGCGGTTATGGGCTTTCTTTTGGAAAAGGAAATTAGCTACTTTGAAAAAGCCATGGTAAATCCCCAAAGGCCTGTGGTTGCCATAATAGGTGGCGCCAAGGTATCTTCAAAGCTGGGTATTATAAAAAATCTTCTAAAGAGGGTTGATAAGCTCTTTATAGGTGGTGCAATGGCTTTTACCTTTATAAAGTCTTTGGGCTACAAGGTAGGAAGCTCCTTGGTGGAGGAGGATCTTTTAGATACCGCAAGGGACATAATAGAGATATCCAAAAAACTGGACGTTAGGTTGTATTTGCCCGTGGATTTTGTAATAGGCAAAGAGATATCGGACAACACACCCACAAAGGTTGTCCCTTGGCAGGAAATACCCGAGGGATGGATGGGTCTGGATATAGGTCCCGTGTCGGTGGGGCTTTTGAAGGAGATAGCCGCCGATGCTCAAACTATAATCTGGAATGGTCCCATGGGTGTTTTTGAGCTGGATAGGTTCAAGGATGGTACCTATGAAACTGCCAAGTTGGTAGCCCAATCTTCTGCCCTTACCATAGCGGGTGGAGGAGATACAGACCATGCCATACATCGTGCTGGAGTTTATAACGCCATAGACTTTGTCTCCACTGGCGGGGGCGCCTTTCTTGAACTCTTGGAGGGCAACACACTACCCTGTATAGAAGTCTTGGACGATGCATAAAGTGGAACTTTTTCTAAGAGTGGCAAAGGAGGCGAGCCTTTTGGGAGGGCTTGTCCTAAAGGAGTTTTACAAAAGGGAAGACAACAAAGTAATGGAAAAGGGCGAAAAGGATATATACAGCCTTGCAGATAAGCTATCGGAAGAGAGGATAAGAGAACACATACAAAAACACCTATCAGATCATCTAATAGTGGGAGAAGAGGAAGGAGGCTCAAGCGATGGAGATTATGTTTGGTACATAGACCCCCTTGACGGCACAAAAAACTACATAGCGGGCTTTCCCATTTTTGGCACCTCTGTGGGCTTGTTGTACAAAGGTGAGCCCCTTGTGGGGGCTGTTTATCTGCCAGCCTTTGACAGCCTATATTGGGCGGCAAAGGGTGGGGGATCTTACAAGGATGGAAAGCCCATAAGGGTAAAACAGAAGGAAAAGCTAAAAGAGTGTTATGTTGCCTATGGTTATCCTTCAAGAGCAAAGAGAGACTTGAATATATACTGGAATATATTTAAAGAGGTTTTTGATAAGGTGGGAGCTATGAGAAGACCTGGAGCGGCAGCAATAGACCTCTGCTTTGTGGCGGAGGGTATCTTTGACGGACTTTTGGAGTTTGAGCTAAACCCTTGGGATGTGGCGGCAGGGTATCTTATCGCCACCGAAGCGGGAGCAAAGGTTAACCTTACAAGGGGCTTTGTAAAGAATACTGACGTTTATGCAGGCAATGACCTATGCTTTGCCTTTATAGAGAATGTGATTAAATTAAACCTTGGGAGCTAAATATGAGATTCCTTGTGCCTGTGGATTTTACAGAGATAACAAACCCACTCCTTAGGGTGGTAAAGACCTTTGCCCAAGCCCATCAGGCGGAGGTTGGCTTGTTGAACGTGGTAGCACCCGTCCTTTATCTGCCTTATCCAGAAAGCTTTGGTATGAGCACCATTGACCTAAAGCTTTTTGCTGAACTTCAAGAAAGGCAAAAGGAAAGTGCCAAAGAAAAGCTTTTAGGGCTTGTAGAATTTCTAAAACCCATAAAGGTAGAGCCCTTGGTGGAGGTAGGAGATCCCGCGGAGATTATCTTGGAAAAGGAAAGGGATTATAACCTAATATTTATAGGGAGCCACAAAAAGGGCTTAATAGAGAGAATACTTGTAGGTTCCACCACAGAAAAGGTGGTTAAATACTCCCATAAGCCCACCTTTATCCTAAAGGGAAAAGAACCAGAAGCCATAAAAAGGGTCTTAATTGCCTATGATTTTTCAGAACATGCAAGAAAGGCAATAGACTTTGCTATAAAATTGCTAAAACCCTTTTCTCCTCACTTTTTAATAGTCCATGTGGAAGAGACCATTGAGATTCCCTTGGTGGAAAGCATAAAGGATAACATCACAGAAAAATACAAAGAGGAAAAGTTAAAACACTTGGAAGGACTTAAAGAGCTGTTAAAAGACGCAGGTTTTCAGGCAGAATTTCACATAATAGGGGATAAGTCGCCAACGGAAGGCATTAAGGGATTTTTGAAGGAATATCCTTATGTGGATCTTATTGTTCTTGGGAGCAGAGGGCTTTCTGGTTTAAAAAGGGTTCTCCTTGGCAGTACTTGCGCAGAGCTTATAAGAAGCCTGGATATACCCCTTTTGGTTCATAGAGGTGAAGAATGAAGCTCCTTTTTATCCTTTTTTTCTCTGGCGTAGTCTTTGCCAACAATATCTACCTTGATTATATACTCTGCAGGTTTTATCAGGAAGATAAGCCTTTGCAAGCTGAAAAACACTGTCTTAGAGCTCTTGAGAAAAGTCCAAGCCCTACCCTTTACTTAGACCTTATAAGACTTTACACAAGGTTAAAGGATAGAGAAAGGGCTTTGAAGCTTGCAAAAGAGTTCAAAGAAAAATACCCAAACTTACCAGAGCCCTACCTTTTACTTAGTGATCTGTACAAGCTTAGAAAAGAAGAAGATAAAGCTTTGCAGGTTCTTGAAGAGGGATATTCAAAAAACTCCAATTCAAGGAAGATCATGTCCTTTTTGGTGGAGGATTACCTAAAAAGGGGCGATTTTGTAAAGGCACGTGGTGTATTGCAAAGACTTGCGGAGCTTAGCCCCGATAATCCTTTGCCTTACTTTATGATGGCGCGCCTTTCCCTTATAGAGGGCAAGCAAGAGGAAGCGATAGAATACCTTGAGAAATCACTAAAGGTTAGAAAAACCTTTGAAGCAGGCTTTATTACCTTGGGAAGTATATACGAAGAAAGGGGCGAGTATTCAAAGGCGGAGCTTTTATACAAAGATATCTTAGGACAAGAGCCCGATAACCGCAATGCCTTGGAAAGACTGGCAAACCTTTACACCATAACCAACAGATACCAAGAAGCCAAAGAAGTCTATGAAAAGCTTATTGACCTATACCCCCAGCCCAATTATATTTACCAATACAGTCTTCTAATTATAAAGGCAGGAGAGGAGGAAAAGGGAAGGGACATTTTAGAAAAATTGTACAGAGAAAACCCCGATAATCTCGAAATAGCCTTTACCTATGCTTTACTTTTAGAAAGTCTTGGTGAAAGAGATAAAGCCCTTGAAATATATCTTGAACTGCAAAAGAGGATAGGAAACAACCCAAAGATAATTGAAAGGCTTGCAGGAATATACATTGATAAAAAGGAATACGAAAAGGCTCAAGAGCTTTTAAAGATAGGGCTTGCCATAGACCCCAACAACCACCAACTGAACCTACTTATGGGCAGCTTGGAGAATGAAAGGGAAAACTATCAAGAGGCTCTTAAGTATATAAACAAGGCTATTGAAATAAGCCCAAGGGATTACAGGGGCTATTTCCTTAGGGCTATAGTGTACGATAAAAAAGGAGAAATCATATCAGCAGAAAAAGACCTAAGGAAAGCTTTGGAATTAAATCCCGAGGACAAGGAGCTTTTAAACCATCTTGGATACTCTTTGCTTTTGTGGTACGAGGGCGCAAGGTTGGAAGAAGCTCAAAAACTAATAGAAAAAGCCCTACAGAAAGACCCAGAAAACCCCGCCTACATAGACAGCATGGCTTGGGTGCTATACTACAAAGGAGAATACAAAAAGGCTTATGAGCTTCTACTCAAAGCCCTTGAAAAGGAAAAGGAAGATCCCGTAATTTATGAGCACTTGGGGGATGTGCTTTTAAAACTTGGAGAGACACAAAAAGCTCAAGAGTACTACAAGAAAGCCCACGATCTTCTACTTTCTGGCAAAAAGGGTGAGTCTAATCAAAGGGAAAGATTGAAGAATAAATTAAAGATTAAATGATCTTCCGTTGGTTTTTTGGGAGGTTTTTAAAGGTTTCCTTGCTTATTAGTTCTCTTATTACCTTTCTTTTTTTTATAACCCAGATGATAAGAATAGACCAGATTCTTTTTAACTTGCCTGCGAAAGACTCTATTTCATTTCTTCTCCTTTGGTTCTTTTATTACTTCATCTATCTACTTCCCCTTTCCCTTTTCATAGCCTTTTGTATAGGCCTTTTTGAACTAAAAGAGAGCAAAAAGCTTAAAATCCTGCAAGCCTTTGCCATAGATCCAAAGAACATATATATAAAAAGTCTGTTTTATACCTTTCCCATAATGCTTTCCTTATCCATAGCCTACTATCTTGTCAATGAGAGGGATATCGCCTATTTGAGAAATCAGCTAACCCTAAAGTATTACACCATAATAATGACCTCTATTCCACCAAAAAGCTTTCATACCCTTGGACAGTTCACCTTTTATGCAGAAGGCAAAAGGGACGATGTCCTTGAGGACGTTTTTTTGAAGTTCCAAGAAGGTGTAATAATAGCCCAGAAGGCATACGTTAAGGAAGGGGAAATAACCTTTGAGAAGGGATCCCTCCTTACCCAAAGGGAAGGCAAAACCTTTTCCGCCGACTTTGACCGTTACAGGTTAAACCTTAAAAGGATCTTAGCCAATAAAGAGAGCAAGTCTAAAAGAATCTACATAATAGGCGTTATAAACATCTTCCTTTCTTTGCTTTTGATGGGTGCTGGCTACCTTTTGGTAAAGAAGATAGAAAGCCATCACAGGTTTTATTACTTAGTGGGAGCACTCTCCATACTTTACCAGCTTCTTCTATTTTTGTTAAAGCAAAAGTTTTAGAAACTGCCCTTTGGAGGATGTTGAGCACTTTTCATAAAATTTTCATAATCCACGTGGTAATTTTTTTATATCAAAACTTTTTAAAGGAGGTAGTACCATGAAGAAGGCTCTTTCTCTTCTACTTGCCTTGGCTTTCACAGGTGCCGCAATGGCACAGCAAGCACAACCTGCAAAGCCCGCTGAGCCTGCAAAACCTGCTGAACCTGCGAAGCCTGCTGAGCCTGCAAAACCTGCAGCAGAGCAAAAACAAGAGCAAAAGAAGGAAAAGAAAAAGGTGCACAAGAAAGAAGAACACAAGGATCAAGCTCCCGCAGAACAAAAGAAGTAATCTCTCGTGGGGGCTTTGCCCCCTACCTTTTTACATTAAAATTGGTTTTTAAAAGGTTTTTGTCTCCTTCCATCCTTTCAAGCCTTGCGGATGCAGAACCTATAACAAACTTAAGCTCCATTCTAATAGGTAGGTTTGTCTCTTGGTCTATCCACAAGTACCATGTACCCTTTGGCTTTAAAAGTCCCTTTGTCTCAATGTTGGGATAAACTTCCACTTTCCTTGTGTTAAAATTCCCCAAAGGAGTTTCTATATTTTCCACACCCACCACCTTGTAAGGAAGCAAATATTCCTTATCATCGTAAAACATCTTTATGGTGCCTTTGTCAAGCTTCTCGCTTTCCCTATAAAGGATCAAGGCTGCAGTGTATGGATCCACATAGCCTTTGTATCTGTATTCCTTTTCTTCCTTCTTCTCTATTTCGTTGGTTAGTTTTACATACTTTATCTCAAGGACTTTTATCTTATCCTCTGTGAAGGAATACTCTTGATACCTTTTGAATTCGCCCTCCTCTTGGTAATAGACAAAGTGAATGGGGTTTAGGTCTGGAAGTTTTATTACCGCTCCTCCTTTGTTATACACCCTTTTAACCAACTTTCCTATGTTTATAGTTCTTACAAAGCTCTCCGCCCTTAATGTATCCTTTTCGGTTTTGTAGGTTATGCAGGTTTCCGCCACAGGCATAAAGAAAAGATAAGCCCTATAACATGCCTTTAGCTCTTGGGCTGTGGATAAGGAATAAAAAGCTAAAAGGATTGTAGCTGTTTTAACTGCTCTATCCATGCCTTAAATTCTTCTGCCATACTGGGATGGTTGTATTTTAGAGATTTTTCTATGCCTTCGTGAAGTACCTGTATAGCCTTTTGGTAGTCTCCGAGCTCTTCGTGGCATTTTGCAAGTATTCGGTACGCCGCTCCTTCATCCTCTTTTAGACGCAAATACTCCTCCAAATGCTCTATGGTCTTTTTGTAATCCTTTACCTTGTAATACTCAAGGGCAAGGGAGTAATGTACCATGGGATTGTTGGGACTTTTTTCTAAAAGCCCCTTGAAGTACTCAAGCCTGTCCATTCTCTCTCCTCATTTTCTCATAGGCGGATATCACATAACCAAGGAAGTTGTTCTCTGGCTGTGCTCCCACAAACTCCACCAAGCCCTTGTTTATAACTATCTTTGGCACACCCACCACCTGAAACCTCTCCGCCAAGTCCATGTTTTCGCTTGCATCCACTATTAGGGCTCTTATGTAATCGCTCGCCAAGGCAAAGTTCATGGCAGTTATTGCGGCAGAAGGACAATATCCACAGGAGGTAGTTACAAAGACCATGATCTCCATGGGTTGGTCTATGGTTTTTAGAATCTCCATGGTCCTTTCCGAAAGCTTTGGTTCTCTCTTGGATACTTGCACTATGCCTTGCACCAAGGTGGTAAATTCAAGGCCTGCAGGCAGTCCTATGTATCTTATGCCATAGTCCTTATCTCCCTCTATGACAATGGTGGGCACCCTTTCCACTTGGTAGGCGTTGCTTATATCCCTATCTACAAGGGGAGAGTATATTTCCAACTTTATCTTTTCTGGTTCAACTTCAGCCAACTCCTTTAGAAGTTCTTCCGTTATCTGACAGCTTTCACAACCTATGGCTTGAGAAAAAAGCCTTAGGCTTACGGGATTCACAAGCTCTTTGGAGAATATATCCCTTAACTGGCTCCTTACCTCAAGGTTTAAAAGCATTTTTCACCTCCTTTAGCTTTTAATTATATTCTTAAATATACGCCGGATTAAAAAAGTTCCCCTGCAGAGGTGCAGGGAAATACTCCCAATTTTGGGGGGCGTGTGGCAGTAAGCCTTTGCAGGTTGAATAATAGAATAACGCCCTTGTCTATGATCTGTAAAAAAGGGGATTAAAATAGTAATAGATGTTAAGGAGCCTTATCTACGGCATAGCCCTTACCCTTTTCTTTGTAGTGGCATCGTTGATATACATACTCAAAAAAAGCGTAAGCAAGGACATTTTAGTGGTAATTTTCCAAATAGAAAAAAGATATCTTTTCCTTTCACTTTTTGCCATATTCCTTTATCATACCTTTGACAATCTTAGGCTTTTTGTTCTCTCAAGGGCTATGAACCTAAAATACTCCTTTCTCTATGGCTATATCATATCCCTAATAAACACCTTTGGTGCCACCATAACACCAGCCCATATGGGTGGTGAGTTTATGTCCCTTTATACCCTATCAAGAAAAGGCGGCAAACTCCACAAGGTGATGAGTATAGTTACCATGAAAACCTTAACGGGATTAGCCTTCTTTCTATTAGCTTTTCCCTATGCACTTTTCTACCTTTACAAAAATCCCAAAACATTTCTGAAAATACTTACCATATTTATCTTGTTTTTCCTCGCCTTTTTTGTCATATACTTGGCTTTTAAAA
>JBKBRK010000060.1:0-8496 GCA_046292245.1 Aquificaceae bacterium | reverse complement strand
TAAACCCCCATAGAAGCTTTCCCGTGGTTAATCTATCCATAATTGTTCTTTGCTCTCTTGTTTGGCTTTATGAAGTATCCCTTTCAGAGGAAGGGCTTAATCTTTTCATATACAAGTACGGTTTGGTTTCTTACCAAGTCTTTGAAAGACCTACTTCTCTAATTACCCATATGTTCCTCCACGGTAGCTGGCTACACATAATAGGAAATATGTGGTTTCTTTGGGTTTTTGGTGATAATGTGGAGGACAGGCTTGGAAAGTTTAAGTATGTGGTTTTTTATATACTCTCTGGGCTTGGGGCTGCAATAATTCAGGTCTTTATAAGCCTTCTTTTTGGTGGGGGTAATGTTCCCATGGTGGGTGCAAGCGGTGCCATCAGCGGGGTTCTTGGTGCTTACCTTTGGATGTTTCCCCATGCAAGGATCCTTGCTCTTGTTCCCATTTTCTTCTTGTTGACCTTTATGGAGCTTCCTGCAATTTTCTTCATAGGCATGTGGGTACTCATACAGGTCATAAACGGCATATTAACTTTGCCCTTTATGGGTATGGGTGGCGTGGCGTGGTTTGCCCACATAGGGGGCTTCTTTGTGGGTTATTACTTGGCAAAGGCTTTTTATCCAAAAAGGTTTATATGGTAAGGTATATGATCTGGTTCATCTGGTATATCTTTCCTACTATGGCGGGCGATAGCCTTTCTTCCAAAGCTTTTGCAACCTCTTCCTCTTCTTGTTTTTTAAGGTTGTAATTGGTGGTTATTATGGTGCTTTTGAGAAAGTTATAGCGGTAGCTTACTATGTGGGAAAGGACTTCTATCCTCCAATCGGAAAGCCTTTCACTGCCAAGGTCGTCAAGCACCAAAAGAGGCACCTTTAAGACAAAATTCATAAGGCGATTGTATCTATCAATGGGCTGTCCTTGCAACCTATAAAAGAGATCCTTCGTGTCAAAGAAAAAGCCCCTTATTTTCTTTTGTCGGTAAACAGTTTTTAAAACTGCCACCGCAAGGTGGGTTTTGCCCATACTGGGTGGTCCAACAAGGGTCAAGCCCTTGCCCTCCTTTGGGTCAAAGGTATGGGCATAATGGAGGCAAGTTTCATAGGCTGATCTTTGAGAGGGTGAGATTGCTACGTAGTTTTCAAATTCCGCATTTAAAAACCTTGGTGGAATGCTTAGGTACTTTTCAAGGTTTGCACCTTCGTACCTACAAGAACACAGGGCCAAAAGACCATCCTTTTCTATAAAGCCAGTACCTCCACATTTGGGACATCCCATAAGGGTAAAATATAAGCTATGCTAACCTTCTTGCTAACCAACGATGATGGCTATTTTTCCGAGGGCATAAAAGCCCTGAGGGGAGTGTTAAGGAAACTTGGAAGGGTTATCACAGTAGCGCCCGATAGAAATTTAAGCGGTGTGGGACATTCTTTGACCTTTACCCAACCCCTTAGAATAAGAAGGGTGGATGAAGATTTTTGGACGGTTATAGGTGGTACTCCTGCAGATTGTGTCCATCTTGGTTATTACCTTCTTCTTGATGGGAAAAAGCCAGACCTTCTGTGTTCGGGCATAAACGAAGGACCAAACCTTGGAGAAGATATAACCTATTCGGGCACAGTCTCTGGAGCCATGGAAGGAAGGATATTGGGAATACCTTCCATAGCCTTTTCTGCTTTTGGAAGAGAAGACATAAACTTTTCCCAGGTGGCGGAAGTTGCCAAAGAGGTGGTGATCAGAGTGCTTGAAAGGGGTATGCCCGAAGATGTTTATCTTAATGTGAATATACCAAACCTACCAAAGGAAGAGATAAGGGGCTTTTTGGTGACGCGCCAGGGAAGAAGAGCTTATAAAGAAAAAGTTTTAAAGCTTCTGGATCCAGCGAGAAGGCCCCTTTATTGGATCACCGCAGAGGAGTTTGGGTGGCACCTTGAAGAAGGCACCGACTATTGGGCGGTGTATCACGGCTATGTTTCCATCACACCCTTACAGCTTGATCTGACCAACTACAAACACATAGAAGAGGTAAAAAAGCTCTTTTCTACTATACCTTCACCACTTTGACCCTTTCAAGGGTTATCAACCCCTCTTCTACTATCCTTGAAAGCTCTGGGAGTATGGACTGGATATTTTCCTCGCAGTCTATTATCTCCACCACTATGGGCAGGTCGGAAGAAAGGCTTAGAAAGCCAGCCTTGTGAATAACCGAGGACTTCCCATAGCCCAAAATTCCCCTAAAAACCGTAGCACCTGCAATACCCTTGCTTTTGCAAAACTCCACCATGTATCTGTATAGGGGCTTGCCCTCATACTTGTCATCCTCTCCAAAGAAAACCCTCAAAAGCACCGCTTCCTTACACTCCATCTCTATAAAAGTTTACCAAATCCGTACCCCAAAGCTACAAAAATCAAACCCAGTAGATTACTCAAAAGAAGGTAAAGGGTAAATTTCATAAACTCTCCATTTATCAAAAGGTAAAAAGCTTCGTAGAAAAGGGTGGAGTAAGTAGAATAACCACCCAGCATACCCGTTATAAGTAATGCCCTGAGGTTTGGAGATATATCCAACTTTTCCACAAGAAGGGAAAAGGCAAGACCTATGGCAAGGGCAGAGGTCAAATTCACAAAGAGGGTACCTATGGGAAACTCAAGCCCAGCTTTGGTTTGTATGTACTTGGAAACTATAAATCTAAGAATAGAGCCTATGGCTCCACCAAAAGCTATCGCTAAAAGGAATACCAAAGGGAAACCCTCTCAATAGTTATAAAAAAGGATAAGCCCTTTGAACTTAAATTTTCTAAGACCTTCATCACCCTATCCTCTTCATCAACAAATTCTATCACCACCGGCAAGCCGTAAGACAAAACTTCAATCCCCTCATAGTGGAAACTCTTTGTAGTACCGTATCCCATCATGGATTTAAGAACAGTTGCCCCCCCTATACCCCACTCCTTTAAAAGCTCTAAGAGTTTCCTGTAGGCTATCTTTCCCTCTACTTTGTCATCCTCCCTTAGGTATATACGTGCCATAAGGAAATTGCTATTCATAACAATTTAACTTCTCCACCACTGGAGATATGGTAGGTCTTCTATCCCATATCACCCAGCCTATCAAAGGTAAAGCTAATAGAACCTTCATACTTTAAATTATAGGCTCAAAACACGTCAGATGAGAAATCAGGCAATTCAGGCTTCCAGCCTGTGTTCTTTTGTAGGTATGGAGCTTGCGATATTGCATAGTTGGTGGTGTATAGGGGCTCATTGGATACGTTCCCCACAAAAAAGATAAGCATATATCCATACGCCCCTACAAAAGGAGAATTTTTCACGGTGATAAAGTAAAATTTACAGAGAATTTTTTTGAGAACTTTAAATGGAGATTGAGATAAACCACTACCTATCAAGGCTCGGTATAGAACTTCCTCAAGATAACCGTAAGGCTGTTTTAAGGGAGATAAAAGCTTGGCTTAAGCCTTCTTTTGAGGGAAAGGGTCTTGTAAAAACTCAAGAGGGCGACTATACCCTCCTTCATCCCCTTTACGGCGAGCCCTATCATAGCCTTTCAGCGGGTGCAATAAGGGAATGTTTGGAAAAGTTTCTTTTCCCCTCTGGGCTTTTAGAAAAGGCAAGGTCTTACAAAAGACTTCGTTTGCTGGACATTGGCTTTGGTCTTGGCTACAATGTGGTAGTTGCCATAAAAAAGCTAAAGGATGTAAACCCTCTTCTTGAAATAGAAATCCTATCCTTTGAAAAGGAATTGCCCACTCACATACCACCAATGCCAGAAGAGTTTAAAGAAATTCATAAAAAGATATTGGAAAAGCTTCCCCATTTTGAGGAGGATGGTGTAAGTCTCAAACTCTGCTTGGGGGATGCAAGGGAAAGGATAAGGGAAGTTCAAAGCTTTGGAGCCCATGGAGTTTTCCACGACGCCTTCTCACCCTATAGAAATCCAGAGCTTTGGAGCATAGACTTCTTGGCACATATAAAAAGATTGATGAATCTTAAAGGTGTCTGGGTATCCTATACATCTTCTTTGCCTGTCAGGAAAGCCTTAAAGGATATGGGTTTTAAACTTTCTACCACGGAAAGCGTTGGAAGAAAAAAAGGTGGTACAAAGGCCTACCTTGTAGGAGAGGACCAGCTTACAAATGAGGAAGCTAAAAAGCTATACACCTCTCCCTATGCCTTACCTTTCTTGGACCCAGAGTTAAATAGAAAGCCCCTTTATATACTTATAGACTATCGCATAAGGGTGGAGCTTTTGAAAATGGCCCAGGGCGGACTTGAACCGCCGACACCCCGGTTTTCAGCCGGGTGCTCTACCAACTGAGCTACCGGGCCTATGGTATTAAATTATATACCAAGGAGGCGAGAAATGATAGGTTTTTTACTTCTTTTTCTCCTTGTTGCATCCTGTGGGGATGTTTTTGTGGAAAAGGACCTTCTTGAAAGATCCCGGCCAAATGCCTTTCCTGTCATGCTCCCCATCAGGCAGACCCAGAGGTACTATCCTACCAAGCTAAAAATGCCCTTGTTTATAAAGAGCCTACCTACATAGAACTTCTTTGAATTTCTCACCCAGTGTATTTCCACTTGATATATAATATTAATGTTATGATATACTCAGAAACTGTTAAGTATACCCTTTTGGCTCTGGCCTATTTGGCTTTAAACAGGGACAGGCTCGTTAAAGTGGATGAGATAGCAGAAGCCCAAAAGATCCCAAAGCCCTTTCTATCTAAAATATTTCATAAGCTTGCAAGGGAAAGAGTATTAAAGTCTTACAAAGGACCCACAGGGGGCTTTACCCTTGTCCTACCACCGGAGAAGATCACCATAATGGACGTTATTGTGTATTTGGACGAGGATTACAAGTTAGACTATTGCGCCCTAAGGCCCGGAAGATGCGAAGAGTGGAACACAGCACCCTGCGCAATCCATGAAAAATGGACAAAGCTAAGAGAGAGCATCTTAGATTACTTAAAAACCACCACTATAGTGGAGCTTGCACAAGTGGAAGAAAAGCATAAGGGTGGTATAATTTAGATTTATGAAGCCCATTTTAGACCTTTTACCCTTTTTGCTTTTCTTTGTAATAGTGCTTGCCAGTATAATGGGAGGAGATATACTTAGGATTGTGGGAGGTTTAGCCATGGGGTTTTCACCTTTGATCCTTATAGCTGTTGTGGTGGTTGTGTTCTTAGTGGCTTCTCTTAAGATAGTGCCCGAGTATCAAAGGGCTGTGATCTTTAGGCTTGGAAGGGTTATAGGGGCAAAAGGCCCAGGCATTTTTATCCTCATACCCATCATAGACCGTATGGTAAAGGTGGATTTAAGGACTGTAACCCTTGATGTGCCCACTCAAGACATAATAACCAAGGATAATGTATCCGTTAGCGTGGATGCTGTTGTTTACTTTAGGGTTGTAGACCCGGTCAAAGCCATAGTAGCTGTTGAAAATTACCTTTATGCTACCTCTCAGATTGCCCAGACTACTTTAAGAAGTGTATGCGGTGCGGCGGAGTTGGATGAACTTTTATCGGAAAGGGAAAAGCTAAACTTACAATTGCAGGAGATAATAGACAGACAAACAGACCCTTGGGGTATAAAGGTGGTTGCTGTGGAATTAAAGAGGATAGACCTACCCGAGGAGTTAAGGAAAGCTATGGCAAGGCAGGCAGAAGCAGAAAGGGAAAGAAGAGCAAAGATAATAGCCGCAGAGGCGGAATACCAGGCAGCGCAAAAACTGGCAGAGGCAGCCCAGATCTTGGCAACCCAACCCATAGCCATACAGCTAAGATATTTGGAAACCATACAAAATACAGCTACAAAGCCTGGAAATACCGTTCTCATTCCCATACCCACAGAGCTCTTTAGGGTATTTTTTGGTGAAAACAAGGTACAAGGTCAAAGTTAATAAAGCAGGCCTTATATTCATAGGTATAACCATTTTCCTTGGCGTTGCCGCAGTTAATACTGCCAACAATCTCCTTTACTTGGTAGTTTCTTACATGTTATCCTTTATGTTGCTTTCTGGTGTTCTCTCCTTGTATAACCTTAGGGGGATTGAAGTGGTTTTAATACCGCCAGAGGAGGTTTATGCGGGCTTGGAAGCTCCCTTTAGGATAATAGTAAAGAACAAAAAAAAGCTTCCCTCCCTTTTGATTGAGGTAAAAAGGGGCAAATATCAAAGCTTTTTCCCCCTTATAAGAGAAAGTTCAGAAAATAGCATACTGCTAAGTTTTGAAAAAAGGGGGCTTTATAGAGAAATAGAGTTGGAAGTTTCCTCTACTTTTCCGGTGGGACTTTTTGAAAGGTATTTTTTCATCAAAGTTCCCCTTGATTTGGTGGTATTTCCAAAGCCTTTGGTTTGGGAAGAAAACAGACTTTTGTATGATGGGAAGGATAAGGATTATGCCCCCACTTTAAGCAAAGAAAAAGGCTACGAAGAGGTTCACGGTATAAAGGAATACACCAACGAACCTATGAAGTTGATCCATTGGAAGCTTTCTGCAAAGACGGGGAATATATACGTAAAGGATATGGTGGAGGAAAAAGCCCCACCCATAGTTCTTTCCTTGGACATGGTGGAGGGAAGCTTAGAGGAGCGTCTTTCAAGGCTCACCTATTTGGTCCTTAAATTCCTATCGGAGGGAAGGGCAGTGGGCTTGAAGCTTTCTCAAGAAACCATAGAACCCTCCACGGGCACTGCGCATAAAAGAAGATTGCTAAGGGAGTTAGCCCTCTTGTAATAAAGCCCTTGGATAAGAGCCGAGGATCTTTACAAGCTGAGCCCTTTCTTTTAGCATATCTATTGCCTTTTTTACATTATTTTCTTCCATGTGCCCCTCTAAATCCACAAAAAAGACATAATCCCATAGCCTTTTCTTTGAAGGCCTTGAGACTATCTTGGTAAGATTTACGCCATGCTTGTAAAAGCTTTCCAAAGCCTTAAAGAGAGCCCCTGCTTCGTCCTTTACCGCAAAAATAAGGCTTGTTTTGTCCTTGCCCGTGGGCCCCATAGCCCTTTTGCCTATGACCAAGAACCTTGTGTAGTTATTGGGATTGTCTTGGATGTTTTCCGCAAGTATGTTAAGGTGGTAGGTGTATGCTGCCACTTCGCTGGCTATGGCCCCAGCTCTCTCCATCTCTATTACAAGCTCACAGGCCTTTGCGGTACTTTCCGTCTCTATAAGCTGGGCATGGGGCAGGTTTTTCTCTATCCACTCTTTGCATTGGGCAAGGGCATGTCTGTGGGAGTAAACTGTCTTTATCTCCGACAGAGTATTTGCCGTGGAAAGTAGGTTTAGCTTTATGGGTATAACGATCTCCCCCACTATCCTTAAGTCCGATTCTAAGAACATATCCAAAGTGTAATTGACGACGCCCTCGGTAGTGTTCTCTACGGGAACCACCCCATAGTCTGCCCTCTCCATCTCCACTTCTTTAAAGACATCTCCAATGGTGCTTACAGGTACATAATGGGCTGAAAAGCCAAAGTACTCGAGGGCCGCCTGGTGGGTAAAGGTAGCCTTTGGTCCAAGGTAGGCTATCCTTAGCTCCTTTTCCAGGGATAAACAGGCGGATATTATCTCCCTGTATATATGAAGGAGGGCTTCCGTGGGAAATTTTTCCTTATAAACTTCCTTATTTAGCTTTATTATCCTGGTGATTATTTCCCTTTCCCTTTCGGGCACATGTATCTCCAAACCTAAGCTCTTTTTTGTTTCCCCTATCCTTTTTGCAAGCTTTGCTCTTTCGTTCAATAGTTTGAGAATTTCTTCATCAATCTGGTCTATTCTTTTTCTAATTTCTTTTATCTCTTCCATTATCAAAAACGAAGTTCAGAAAAGCTTTTACTTGAATGCCTTGGGGTGTGTTGTTCCTTTTCCCTTGCTTTCCAGTATTTCCTACGTCTTCTGTATATGTCCCTTAAATACTCCTTTAATGCCATGGTTGGATATTTGCCTTTTGCTATTTTGTGCAGGTGCCACCACCATTTTTGTATGGGCTGGCTGTTATCATCCTCCATAGGCTCGTCGGAGTTTTCAAGATGTTCAATAAAGCGGTGTACATTTTGAAGAAGCTTGGCATCTGCCTTTTTTACATAGATGCTTTCCTCAAGACTCTCTTGATATACCTTTTCCCTTAGTTTGATTATGAGGTCAGGGTAGCCTACGCCGTAATTAAAAAGCAGTTCAACCTCCGCAAAATAAACATAATCTGTATCAAGCTTTCTTTTAAATTCCCCCATAACGAGTAAATTATATACCATGAGAAAAATCATTGTAGTAGGCAGTGGGATGATTGGTCTTAGCTGTGCCTTTCTTTTTGCCCTTGAGGGCAATAGGGTTCAAGTAATCACAAGGGATCCACAGGAGGCCTCCTCTTGGATGGCAGGGGGTATGCTAGCTCCCTTTTCCGAGGGATTGGAGGGACCTATCTTTGACTTCTCCTACAGAAGCCTCAAGGAATATCCCAATTTCTTAAAACTCCTAAG
>JBKBRK010000059.1:0-8534 GCA_046292245.1 Aquificaceae bacterium | reverse complement strand
TCCAAGGAAGAACAAGAAAGGGCAGTCCAAGAGGAGCTTGAGGTTGTGTGGGAAAACCATCTTATAAGGATCCTTCAGGTATTGTCTTTTTCAGGGTATTTCAAAAAATAGCCCTCGCGCAGGCTACTGAATTTTTGACGCACCCTCTCAATTTATCTTGACAATTCCTTGGAATTTAAGTTATAGTTTTTCCTGCCCCCTTGGGGCAAAGGAGGGTTTAACATGAAAAAATTAACCTTACTGGGTGCTTTGCTTGGAGCCCTTAGCCTTTCCGTGCCCCTTGATATGAGTTTTGCCAAACATCACACAAAGCACGTGGTGCAGGGAAAGGCTAAGAAAAAAACTACGGCAAAAGAAGCCAAAAAAAACATCGCAAAGAGAAAGGATAAAAGGGTCGGCAAGCGATTTAATCCAAAGCCAAGGTATGCCAAAAATATCAACAAGCCAGAGGAGGGCGAACTTTTAAAGTTGGAGGGTATGGTAAGAGACCTTAATGAATAGTGAAGAATTAAGGTTAATAGAGGAACTCAAACTAAGGCAAGGGGATACTTGGCGAGTTTTAAAGATAATGAGTGAATTTGTCCAAGGCTTTGATGCCTTGGCTTCTGTGGGTCCCGCCATAACCTTTTTTGGAAGCTCAAGGCTTCAGGAAGATGATCCTTATTACAAAAAGGCATATATAACGGCCTATATGTTGGGTAGGCTTGGATTTCATATAATAACGGGCGGGGGACCGGGTATAATGGAAGCGGCAAACAGGGGAGGTAAGGATGCGGGCACCTTGTCGGTGGGGCTAAACATCCAAATACCAACGGAACAGATACCAAACAGATACCAAACCTTATCCCTAAACTTTGACTATTTCTTTATAAGAAAAGTTATGCTGCTTAGATACTCAACCGCCTACATTATCTTTCCCGGTGGCTTTGGTACAATGGATGAGCTTTTTGAAGCCCTTACTCTAATACAAACTGGGAAGAGCCCCACTTTTCCGATAATTCTCTTTGGCTATGATTACTGGAGCAAGCTTTTGGATTTTATGAAGGAAACCATGATAAACTACGGCACCATAAGTAAGGAGGATTTAGACCTTATCCTTTTGTGTGATAGCCCAGAGGAAGCTGTGGAGATGATCTTGGAGGAGATGGAAAAACGATATGAAAAGCTAAGGAAAGAGAAGGACTATAGCCATATTTCCACAAGGTTGGAAAAGATATTAAAGGAAGCTGGGGTTTTGAAATGAGACTTTTGCATATATCCGATTTGCATGCGGGGAAAAGGCTTTACGAGAGAATTAACAGAAATGAAGACCTTATCTATGCTTTGGAACAAGTTTATGATATCTGCAAAGGGGAAAAAGTTGAGATTCTGTTGATAGCGGGGGATATTTTTGATAAGCGAAACCCAGATTTTGAATCTCAAAGCCTTATGTTAGATTTCCTTACAAGGATAAACTCCTTGGGTACTCACACCCTTTTGATTGCGGGAAATCACGACAGTTATGATTTTATGAAGATATACAGCAATCTACGTAAGCTTTCAAACATACATGCCTTTGACAGACCAAAAAAGAACATAGAAGAGGCTATTTTTGACTACAAGGGTCTAAGGGTCGCATGCCTACCTTATCCCGATGAAAGGGTATTAACGGAGTTAGGAGAAGATAAGGAAAGAAGCTATGCGGAAAAGGTTTCCCAATATATGAAAGCCCTTGCCAAAAAGGTAGAAGAGGTACCCTATGGTATATTGCTGGCACATCTCACTGTGGACAAGGCAAAGTTGGCAGGAAGTGAGCTTCCATACAGCGTGATGCCAAGTTATGCGGTAAGGGCAGACACTATACCAGAAGTCTTTAAGTATGTTGCCCTTGGTCATATTCATAGATATCAGAGGATAGAAAACGCAGTACCAAAGGTTTACTATTCAGGAAGCCTTTATCAGATAGACTTTTCAGAAAAGGACACGGAAAAGTATGCAAATTTATTGGTTTTGGAGGAAGGCATAGTAAAAGTAAATCCTACAAAGCTTACTTTAAAAAGAAGGCTTGCGGAAGTAGAACTAAAGGAGGGAGACAATATAGAAAAGAACTTGGAACCCTTTACTAAGGAGAATGTTCTTTTAAAGGTTAAGCTTAGGGTAAACATGGGAGATCCCTTTTTTAACATAAAAAAGGAACGTATAGAAAGGCTTTTGGGAGAAAAGCTTGCCAAACTGGATATAGAGCCCATAGGGGTAAATTCTGTTGCAGCTTCTCAACAGGAGGGCTTTGACCTATTAGACCTTTATGTGGATTTTTATAATAAGGAGTATGGGGAAAAACCACCACAGGACCTTAAAGAACTTTTGCAAGATATTATAGATAGAGTAAGTCATGAGGCCCCTCAGACTTGAAATTGAAAATTTTACTGTATACAAGGGAAGGCACCAAATAGACTTTGGATTCCTTAACTTCTTTGTAATAAAGGGCAAAACGGGGGCTGGAAAATCAAGCTTGGTAGATGCCCTATGCTATGCCCTTTTTGGAAAAGTACCAAGGTATGGTAGTAAAAAAGCCCATGAATGGCTAATAAGCAAGGGGCAAAAGCGCATGCGAGTTGCCCTTGATTTCTCCGTAAAGGGTAAAAATTACAGGATTGAGAGGGAATACACAGAAAGAGGTCGTTCAGAGTTTAGGTTCTACGAAGAAGGTATAAGAAAGCCTTTTAGAGATAGTGAATTGGAAAAATATTTAGAAAGCTTGCTTAGGCTTGATTATGAAACCTTTATAAAGGTAATAATACTACCGCAAAACCAATTTGACAGGTTTTTAAAACCCGATAATAAAAGCAAAAGAAGGGAGATCCTAAACTCTATGCTGGGTATTTCACAGATGCTATCCCTCATAAAGGAAAAAGTATCTCAGGAATATGGAACTCTGCAAGCTTTTCTTGAAGAAAAAAATACTTGGTATGAAGCCCTTAAAGATTTAAGCTACAAAGATATAGACCTTATAGAAGCTCAGATGAAAAGCCTACAAGAAGATTATGAAAAGCTTTCTAAGGAGAGGGAGAAGCTTAACCGCATTCTTATATCCTGCAAAGAGAGGGATGAACTAAGAAAAAGGCTTGAAGATTTGGAGGAAAGGCTTGAAAGATTAAAGGAAAGGGAAAAGGAAATGGAGGAAAAAAGAGAAAATCTAAGGCTTGCCCTTGAACTGCAACCTTATAAGGCAAAGATTGACCAGTGGGAGGAAAAGCTAAAAGAAGAAGAGAGTCTCCTAAGGGAAAAATCAAAGGTGGAAAAGAACTTTCTAAAGTATTCTGAAGAGAAAGCTATTGTTGAGGAGGAATTTAAAAAGGTAGAATACGAGTATAGATACCTTGATAAATACAGGGAAGAAAAGGATAGAAAAAAAGATGTACTACAGAAGATTTCCCAATATTTGGAACTCTTAAAGGAAAAGGAAAGGGTTGAAGAAAAGATCAAGGTAATTGGGGAGGATTTGAAGAATAAGAGGGAAAGGAAAAGAGATGTGGAGGAAAGGCTGGAAAGGGGTAATCAATTAATCAAAGAGGTGCAAGAGAAAATAAAAGAGTATGAGGAAAGGGGCATTGAGGAAGAGATAAGAAAAGTAGAGGTAATGAAAGAACAACTAAGGAGGCTTGAGACTATAAAAGTAGAAAAGGAAAAATACAACAAGGAAAGGGAAGAAACAATAAGAAATCTTGAATCCATTGAAAAGGAAATCTTGGAGAAGGAAGAAGAGTACAGAAAGCTTAAAGAAGAAAAGGATATCCTTGAAAAGGACATTCAGAAACTTAGGGAATGCCTAAGGGAAGAGGTAGGTCTTGTGGAAAAGAAGGCTCAACTTAGAAGCCTTTTGGAAAAAGCAAAAGAGGTGGAAGGGATAAAAGAAGAAGAACAAAGGCTTGGAACACAGATGGAACAAAAGCGGGAGGAATTGAGATCTCTGGATGAGGAATTAAAGAAGAAAGAATTAGACTTTTATGCAAGGGAAATAAGAGAAAGATTAGAAGAAGGTGATATCTGTCCCGTTTGTGGCGCCAAAGTGAAAGCTTTGGAGGGGGAAAGGCATGCAGAGGATATAAAACTTTTGGTTGAAAGCCTTAGAAGAAAAAGAGAGGAATTAAAGGAGGAGCTACTGGGATATCAAGCCCGTTTGAAGGAGCTAAAGAGAAGGAAAGAACAGATAGAAGTAGAAACTGGTGGATTACAAAGAGAAGAGATAGAAAGGTCCCTAAAAGATGTGGAAGACAAATTAAGGGGGGTGCAAGAAGGAAGGAGAAACTTAGAAAGAAAGGAAAAGGATTGGGAATATTTAAGAAAAAGAGAAGAGGAGTTTTTACAAGGGATAAACGGCAGGAAATGGGAGTTTGAAAGACTAAAGGAAAAAATAAGGGGTATAGAAAAGAACATAGAGAGGCTTGAGGAAGAAGAAAAAACCCTTATATCTGGGCTTCCAGAAGGAGCGCAAGAGCGCATAAAACAGATAGAAGAAGACTACAAAGACCTATCAAGCTGTAAAGAAAAGGAAAAGAAGTATCAGCAAAGACTTGAAGAGTTAAGGAATGAGCTTTCCAAAGTGGAGATAGATTTGGCAAGGTTAGAAGAGGAAAAGAAGAATTTAACTATAACTATAGAGGAGAAGATTGAGAAGCTGAGGCTATTAGAAGAAGATATAGGACAAAAGCCCACCTTTGATCTTAAGGAAAAACTCTCAAAGGAAATCCAAAGCTTGGAGGAAAAGATAAGGAAGACCAAAGAGGACTATGAAAGGGTCAATAAATATCTCCACAAGATAGCCTTGGAGGAACAAAGCCATAAAACGGAACTTAAAAATATAGAAGAAAATCTAAGGAGAATTCAAGATAGGAAGAAGGAGCTTGCCAAAGACCTTTATCCTATTTTTGAAAGGTTTGGAGACTTTGAAAGGGTAAAGGATTATCTTTTGGATTCCAATAGCATTTCCTTACTCCAAGAGGAGATTAAGAACTACGAAAGGGATAAGGACGTACTAAAACAGCAAAGAGAAGAAGCACTAAAAAAAATTCAAGCTTTGGCAAGCTTGCCAACTACAGAGGAGGTAGAAAAACAGCTTGGGGCTTTGGATATAAGGCTAAGGGAAAATAGAGAAACCTATGGGAATCTCAAGGAAAGATTGGAACAGACAAAGAAAAACCTACAGGAAAAGGAAAGATTACAGAAAGAGATAGAGGAATTAAAGCATAAACTTGAACTCTATGGTAGATTAAAAAAGGATTTCACCGATAACAAGTTTCCTAACTATATAAGCCAGCTTATGCTAAGTAGATTGGTGGAAAGGGCAAACTACTACTTTTTCAAATTCACTTGGGGACAGTATAGCTTTGAGATGGCAGATGAAGACTTGCAGATTTTAGACCGTAATACCAAACATAACAGGCCTGTATCCAGCTTAAGCGGTGGTGAAACCTTTCTTGCCAGCCTTTCCTTAGCCTTTGCGGTTGCAGATATCCTTTCAAAGGATGCTCCCCTTGAGAGCTTGTTTATAGACGAGGGCTTTGGCTCTTTGGATAGAGAAACAAGGGAATCTTTGGGAGAGTTTTTTGAGCATATAAAAAACTCCACCAACCGTATGGTGGGTATAATCACTCACATAGAGGATATAGCGGAAAAGTTCACTCAACGTATTGAAGTGGAGAAAAAAGGCGATTATGCGAAGCTGAGGATGGTATATTAAACTTTATGGTATTATCCTTAATACTCTTGGAGGTTATCTTTATGGCTACTCTTGCCTTTGCAGGAAGCTTGTCGGTTTATAAACTTCCCAATGGCACAAAGCTTGTGGTAAATAGGAGGGAAGACAGCCAAGCCGTGGCTATCCATGTTTGGTTTAAAGTGGGGTCTTTGTACGAAGATTATCATCAAAAGGGCATGGCTCACTTTTTGGAGCATATGCTCTTTAACGGCTCAGAAAAGTATCCCTATGGAGAGATAGACTTTATAGTGGAAAGCCTTGGAGGAAATATAAACGCAGGAACTTCCAAAGATTACACCTTTTACCACATAACCATAGCAAAGCCCTACTGGGAAAAAGCCTTTGAGGTTCTGTACCAATTAACTCAAAAGCCTTTGCTTCTTGAGGAGATGCTTCAAAAGGAAAAGCCCATTGTTATAGAAGAGTTAAGACGGGGCAAAGATAATCCTACCAACCTTTTGTGGGAGGAGTTTGAAAAGGTAATATACAAGGTATCTCCTTACCGCCATCCCATAATAGGCTATGAAGAAACTATACAAAGCTTCAATAGGGATATGCTTTTGGAGTTTTATAGAAACTTTTACCAACCGCAGAACATGTACCTTGTTGTGGTTGGGGACGTGGATCCAAAAGAGGTTTATGATAAAGCCCTTGAAACCTTTGGTAAGGAAGAAGGGAGACCTGTAAAAAAGCCCCAAATACTTCCAGAGTCTGAGCAGTTGGAAAATAGAAGCAAAGTTTTAAAGGACTCAAGGGTGGAAAAGGCTTATTGGTTGATAGGTTGGAAAGTTCCGCCCATAGGGTCAAAGGAATACTACGCCCTTGTGGTCTTGGACCAGATACTTGGAAATGGTAAAACCTCTCTCTTTTATAGAGAATTAAGGGAGAAGGGTGTGGTTTATAGTATATCAACGGGAGACTTTGCAAGACCAAGGGATAACATCTTTTTTGTATACGCAACCTTTGACCCCGATAGGTTTGAGGAGGTAAAGGATAAGGTCTTTAAGCTTATGCAAAGCCTAAGGGAAAACTTAAGGGATGAAGAGGTGCAAAAGGCAAAGGAAAGGATAATAAATTCTGAAGTCTTTGCCCTTGAAAAGGTGGAAAATGACGCTTACTACATAGGCTATTCTTTGAGCGTTGTGGGGCTTTTGGATTACTATAAGTACTTTGAAAACAACATAAGAAGCGTAAGAAGGGAAGATGTTATCCGTGTGCTTGATGAGTATATTCTTAAAAAGCCTTACAATGAAGTCCTTATGGTTCCTGAAAGATGATGTATATAATACTTCTCTTGCTTATATTAGGCTTATCTTTTGGAGGTGCAAAGGTGCAAGAGTACAAAGTTTCCAACGGTGCCACATTGATAATAAAGGAAACCAAAGGTAGGGGAATAGTATCGGGCGTTATTTTAATAAAGTCTGGCACTAATGGTGAAGAAAAGAGGGGTCTTACCAACTTAATGGCTACTCTCCTTACAAAGGGAACAAAAAGCTATAATGCCTATGAAATAGCAAGCACCTTTGAAGACTACGGAGGCAGTATTTATACTTCTACTTCTGACGACTATATGGAAATAGGCTTCTCTACAAAGGTTGAGGGTTTGAAAAAAGCCTTTGATGTTTTAAAAAGCCTTCTCACAGAGCCCACCTTTTCCCAAGAAGACATAAAAAGGGAAAAAAGGAATGTAATTCAATCTATACGCTCAAGAAGGGAACGTGGGCATGAATTGGCAAGTGATACGTTAAGAAGGATAACTTACAAAGGGTCTAACTACGAAGTAAATCCCTTGGGGCTTGAAGAGGACATAAGGAACATAACAAGGGAAGATATCCTAAAAAGATGGCAACAGATAGTGGTATCAAAAAACATAGTAATGGGTTTGGTGGGAGATTTTAAAAAGGAGGAGGTTTTCCCACTGGTTGAAAGCTTCCTTTTGAGTTTGCCAGAGGGAAATTATTCCTTTGAGGCCGTAGATGTGCCTATGAAGGAAAATCTTTTGGAAGTGGTAAAAAGACCGGGCTCTCAGGCTACTATTCTGTGCGCCTTTGATGCTCCAAGTTATAAGGGTGAGGAGTACTTTGCCTTTAAGGTTTTGGATAGTGTTTTGGGAGATGGTATGACTTCAAAGCTTTTTAAGGAGTTAAGGGAAAAAAGAGGCTACGCCTATGCGGTTTATTCTGCCTATCCAACAAAGCTTTTTTCTCCAAGGCTTACTGCCTACATAGGAACTTCTGTAGAAAAAAGGGATGATGCCCTGAGGGATATGGTGGAGGTTATAAAGGGTGTGGAGATCACTCCCGAGGATATAGAAATTGCCAAAAACAAAATAGTGGGAGATTTTTTACTTGCCCACCAAACACGCCTTAGAGAAGCTTGGTACCTTGCCTTTTTTGAAGTTATGGGCTTTGGATGGAGCCTTGATTTAGAATATCCAGAAAAGATAAAAAGGGTTAGCTTTGAGGAGGTAAAGAAAGTAAGAGAAAAGTATCTAAATTATCATCATTGCGTGGTGGTGGAACCCTAATGGGAGACTTTACAAAGGCTGGACTTGATAAAGGAGACCTTAAAAAGGAGTTAGAGCACGTCCTTACAAGTGCAAAGTTTATATACAAAAGCTATTTAGTAAGCATGGAGGACCTAACACAGGAAGAGTTAAAATACGATCTTTTGGAGTATAAGGATTACGTAAATAGGGTTGTGATGCCATTGGTAAAAAGGGCAGAAGTATCAAGAAATAAGAAGCTTATAAATATGGCTTACGAAATCAGATATACCTACGAAAAACTTATAGAAA
>JBKBRK010000058.1:0-8765 GCA_046292245.1 Aquificaceae bacterium | reverse complement strand
TAATAGATATGTCAAGTTTGACCTTTCCACCTTTTATTTATTACCATTGGCAAAGAGCTTTAGGCTTAGCTTTAAGGTCTCGGGAGGGGCTGTAAGTAAAGAGGCACCCATCTTTGAGAGGTTTTTCCTCGGAGGCTTTAAAGACCTCAGGGGCTACTCCTTTGAGGAGATAGGGCAACCTGTGGGAGGAAGGTACTACGCCTTTGGCAGGCTTGAGCTGTCTCATCCTCTCAAAGATCCTTTTGCCGGTACTATCTTTGGGGATGTGGGTAGCCTTGGAGACAGATTAAGGGATTTACCAAAAAGTGTAAAGGGCAGCTTTGGTGTAGGTATTGGAGTAAATACACCCATAGGCCCTCTCAGGCTTGATGTAGCTTTTCCAGTAGAAGAAAGATGGCTAAGGAAGTATAAGATATACCTTTCCGTTGGATACTATTATTAAGGTTTAAAAACTCTATGCTTTTTTCCACCTTCGCAAGCTCCGCTATAAATTCTCATCTGGCCTATCACAGGTTTATAATTTTATATGAAGGAGTGTAAAGGTGAAAAAAGAAAGGCTTATCCTTTTGCTTGGAGTGCTTATCGCCCTGATCTTCTTTTACCTTGGGCTTAATCAGTGGTTAAAAACCAAGGAAGAGGTACAGCCACCGCCCCTCGTGGTAGAGACTGCGCCTAAATCAACCTCCGAGGGCGTTCCCAAAACGGAAGCCCCCAAGCAGGAAGAAAAAACTATCCAAAAGCCCTCCGAGAAGGACCTAATAGCGGAAAAGATCAGCGAAGAAAAGAGGGAGGAGAAGGTTGTAAAGGAGGCTCAAACACCTCAAGAGGAAAAACCAAAGATGGAAAAGAAGGTCCATACGGTACAAGTGGGGGCTTTCTTAGATAAAGAAAAAGCCCAAAAGGTGGCAGAAAGGGCAAAAAAAATGGGGTATAGTGTGAATATGGTGGAAGAGGATAACTTCTATAAGGTTAGGCTTAAAATAGTTTCGGAAGATATAAACTCGGAGATGAAAAAGCTTAGGGATATTTTTGGCGGTGCTATATTGATAAGATGATAAGATTTATAGTCTCCCTTTTTCTGATCTCCGTGCTTTTTTCCTGTGCGGCAAAAAAGGAAAATACAGATACAACTCAATGGCAGTATTTATACGACCTTGGCATGTCCTCCTATATAGCAAAAAACTACTCAGAGGCTATAGCTAACCTATTCAGAGCTTCTCAGCTGGCGCCCAACGAGCCAAAGGTTTGGAATGCTCTCGGCTTGGCCTATATGGAGGCCCAAGAATACGAAAAGGCAGAAAGGTCCTTCTTAAAAGCCCTTGAGGTAGGTAAAAATTATACGGAGGCAAGGCTAAACCTTGGCATACTACACTATAGAACTTCCAACTATCAAAAGGCTTTGGAATTTCTAAGGTCTGCTATAGAAGATGAAGCCTTTCCCAAAAAGCATATGGCTTTTTATTACCTTGCCAAAACCTACCAAGCTATGGGAAACCAGGATGAGTATAAGAAAAAACTCTTAAAAGCGGTCGCCTATAATCCTATGTTTATAGAGGCCCAATTGGAACTTGCCCAGGTTTATGAAAGTGAAGAAGATTATGCCTCGGCCCAAAGAATATACCAAAGCCTTATAAACAACGATATTAAGGACCCTGTTTTAGATTTAAACTTAGCACGGATTGAATATAAGCTTAAAAACTATAATACCGCCAAAAACCATGTGAAAAAGGTTATAGAAGACCAGAGGAGTAGTCCCCAGCTTAAAGCCCAAGCCTATGACCTTTTAAGCCTTATATTGATGGCTGAGCAGGATATACAGGTACAAAGAACAAAAGCGGAAGAGGTCAAGGTTGAAACAAAAGAACCACCTGGAGGTACAGGTATCCAAGAAAACACCAAAGCAAATCCAGAAGATGGACAAAGGAAAGATACAGAGGAGTTTTCTCAAAGCAACGAAGAGGAAATAAAAAGAGGTTTTTATAGAATACAACTGGGGGACTTCTATTCTTTAGAGTCTGCGAAAACATGGAAAAGTAAATTAGAAAAGGACTTCAACCTGAGGTATGTTGTAATTGTTGAAAACTCAGGTGCTTACAGGGTTTTATATGGGAGTTTTAATAACATAGAAGAGGCAAAAAAGGAACTAAGAAGACTAAAAGACCTGAATATATACGGCTTTGTGGTCGTTTATTAATCAAAGAGTCCCTTTAGTGGAAGGCACATGCCCTCCCCTCAATTCCACCGCTTGCCTAAGGCTAAGGGCAAGGGCTTTAAAGCATGCTTCTGCAATGTGGTGTAAAAGCTTCCCAGATAAAACCCTTATATGCAAGGTGCTTTTGCTTTCAAGGGCAAAGCCTTTGAAAAACTCCCATATAAGCTCAAAGTCAAAGTCGGTAATCTTCCCCCTTAGGTTCATGTCTTCGTAGAAAAATAGAGGTCTTCCCGATAGGTCTATGCTTGCAAGAGCCAAAGCCTCATCCATAGGCACTATTGCATATCCATAGCGGTTTATACCCCTTTTATCTCCAAGGGCATCAAAGAAAGCCATACCAAACACAATACCCACATCCTCCACCGTATGATGGTGGGAGACATGCACATCACCCTCCGCATAGAGCTCTATATCAAACCTTCCATGCCTTGCAAGGGTCTCCACCATATGACTAAGAAATCCCACTGGTGTTTCTACCTTGTAATTACCCTCCCCGTCAAGGTTCAAGGTCAGCTCTATCTTGGTCTCCCGTGTCTTCCGTGTAATACTGGCTTTCCTCATTTAGCATATATTCTATAACAAAATTTCCAAGGGAAGTGGATGGGTCTGCGTAATATACTTTAATGGCTATATCAAGCATATAGAGCCTTCTCAAAAGATCATAAAGTTCCTCCTTGGAGTTTTTACTTAGATAGTTTTTAAAGGTAAGCCTTTGGAAGGGGTGTTTGACATCCAACAGGTTTAAAGTCTCCTCTAAGCTTTTACCTTCTTCCATCAAAGCTTTGGCGGTGTATAACCTTAGGGCATAACCGACAAGAAGGGCTAATATTTGAAGGGGGTGAGTTCCAAACCTTAATGCGCTTTGTAGTGAATTAATGGCCTTTTCGTAGTCTTTTAGAAAAAGTCCATCCAAGAATTCAAAAGCTCCCATCTCCAAGTCCGCCACTACTATCCTTTTTACATCCTCAAGGGTTATTTTGGGCTTTCCATAGAGAAGTATTTTGTCGGTTTCCCCCTTTAGAAGCACAAGCTGGTAGGAGGTGGCAGAAAGGAGATATTCAAGGGCATCATCTTCTATATTGATCCCTTCTTTTTGCAATTTGTTTTTTACCAAATCCCTTATCCTCTTTTTATCAAGCTTGCTGGCGCTTATAACATCACCGAGCTTTGATATGGTGGCATAGGGTTCCTTTTGAAGGTCCTTTTCGCTTAATTTGCCTTCTATGTAGAAAAAGATAAACTTGTCCTTTACCTTTTCAAGGAAAGAGGAAAACCTTTTTATATCCTTTACCCACTTTAAGAGGTCCAAAGACCTATAAACAAATAAAATTTCTTTACCGCCAAACATGCCACCAGACAGTATAGTCCTTTCAAACTCCTGCAAAGATAATTCATCTCCCCAGATTACCCTAAGGGGATAAAGATCTTTTAACTTATCTATTAGTGTCTTTACCAAATATTCCTCTTCACCAAAGATAAGATTTACCCTTTTTATAGATTCCTTTGAAAGCTTCTTTTGGTACTCTGTAAGGCTTATCACGAGTGCATAGCCTTTAGGAATTCCTTGTTGCTTTTGAACTTTTTGAGCTTGTCAAGGAGAAACTCCATAGCCTCTATGGGGTCCATGGTTGCCAAAAACTTTCTTAAAACCCAAGTTCTTTGAAGCTCCCAATCTTCCAAGAGAAGCTCTTCTTTTCTTGTACCTGATTTTTCTATGTTGATGGCTGGGAAGATTCTTCTTTCCATAAGCCTTCTGTCAAGGTGAATCTCCATATTGCCAGTGCCTTTAAACTCCTCGTATATAACGTCATCCATCTTGGAGCCTGTTTCTATAAGGGCTGTTGCTATGATGGTGAGGGAACCGCCTTCTTCTATGTTTCTTGCAGCTCCGAAAAACTTCTTGGGTCTTTGGAGGGCGGTAGCCTCTATACCGCCTGTTAATACTCTACCCGTGGGCGGTGTTACTGCGTTTGATGCCCTCCCAAAGCGTGTCATGGAATCAAGGAGAATTACCACGTCTTGCTTTAATTCCACAAGCCTTTTAGCCTTTTCTACCACAAGCTCCGCAACCTGCATATGTCTTTCTGGGGGCTCGTCAAAAGTGGAGGCAACTACTTCTGCACCTTCTCCCACAATGCGACGCATTTCAGTTACTTCCTCAGGCCTTTCGTCTATTAAAAGGATGATGAGATGAACCTCTGGGTGGTTTTGTATCAAAGCCTTTGCTATCTTCTGAAGAAGTACCGTCTTTCCTGCCTTTGGCGGAGCCACTATCATACCCCTTTGTCCCTTGCCTATGGGGGCTATAAGGCTTATAACCCTTGTGGAAAGCTCTGCTGGTGATGTTTCAAGGTTAAAGCGTTCTGTAGGGTGGTAGGGTGTTAGCTTTTCAAACTGGGGTCTGGATTTTAAAACCTCTGGGTCTGGTGCCAACCCATTCACTGATTCTATCTTTATAAGGGCTTGGTATTTTTCCTTTTCCTGTGGAGGCCTTGCAAAGCCTATAATGGTGTCTCCAGTTCTTAGCCCAAACTTCTTTATTTGAGAAGGTGCCACGTATATGTCGGTGTAGCTGGGCATGTAGTTGTTTTCTGGACTTCTTATAAAGCCGTAGCTCTCGGGCAGTATTTCAAGGACTCCTTTTATAAAGTTAAGTCCTTCCTCTTTTGCCTGTGCTGAAAGGATCTTTTCTACAAGCTCCTCCTTTCTAAGACCTGTAACCCTTGAAAGGTCAAGGTCTTTACCTATCTTTTGAAGTTCTTGAAGGGACATCTTTTTGAGTTCTTCAAGGGTATAAACCTTTTTCTCTTGCACTTGCTCCATTAACTAACCTCCTTCTATTTTCCTATGCAAAACCTTGAGAAGATGCTTCCAAGTATATCTTCGGTGGTAAGTAAGCCAACGATCTCCTCTAAATAATTAATAGCTTCTCTTAGGTCAAGCATTATTATCTCTGGGGATAGCTTTTCCAATCCCAACCTATTTATCAATAATTTTATCACTTCTTGGGATTTTTTCAAGAGGTTTTCATGCCTAATAGTTATATAGACTTGCACTCCATCGCTTATATACACACCAAGTTTTTGCAGAATTTTATCCTTTAGTTCCTCTATACCCTCTCTCCTCACGGCGCTAACTTTTATAGCTTCTGGGAAGGCTTTCAAAACCTCTTCCTCTATGGATAAGTCTATCTTATTTATGACTACTATATGTTCCAAGTCCTGGACCATATGGTATATGTTTTTATCCTCCTCGCTTAATGGCTTGCTTCCATCCACTACAAAGAGCACCATATGGGCGCTTTTTAACTTTTGAAGGCTTCTTTCTACACCTATTTTTTCCACTGGATCCTCTGTATGTCTTATACCCGCTGTATCTATAAGGTTTATGGGTATTCCCTTAAGGGTTAAACTTTCCTGCAAAAAGTCCCTTGTGGTGCCCGGTATGGGCGTTATTATTGCCCTTTCTTGTCCAAGCAGGGCATTAAAAAGGGAAGACTTTCCCACGTTGGGCTTTCCTACGATCGCCAAGTTTATACCTCTTCTAAGAAATTCGCCCGTTTTGACCGTTGAAAGAAGCTTTTGTATATTTTGGTCTATGTCCTTTAAAAGGTTTATTAATTGTTCCTTGCTAAGGGTTGGTATGTCTTCCTCGGAAAATTCAATGTCTGCTTCCACATAAGCCAAGATTTCAAGAAGCCTTTCACGAAGGGAGTTTATAAAGGAGGATAGTTCTCCCTGCAATTGTCTTTGGGCGGACTTTAAAGCCCTTTCCGATTTTGAACCTATGATATCTGCAACCGCTTCCGCCTGAAGTAGGTCTATCTTTCCATTTAAAAAAGCCCTTTTTGTAAACTCTCCAGGCTCTGCCAGTCTTATTCCCTTTGATAGGAAAAGCTCAAGGGCTTTTTTTAGGATCAAGGGATTTCCATGAAGGAATATCTCCACCATATCCTCACCTGTATAGCTCTTTGGAGAGGGATAGTAGATGAGTATACCCTCGTCAAGCATATCTCCCTCTTGGTCCTTTAGCCTTACAAAGTGGGCATACCTTGGCTTGGGACCCCCCTTTATAATTAATAGGTCTTTTATCCTATCTAAAACTCCCAAGCCCGACAGCCTTATAGCCCCTATGGCGCTTTCACCAAAAGGTGTGGCAATGGCTACTATGGGCTCTCTTTGCTTTATCATGTTATTAGGTTAAAACCCTCCGCAAAACCCAAGGCTTCTTGGTATTCTTTGTAATATATCCTCTTTGAAAGTTCCGGGTAATGGTAGGCTTCGTAATAGGGCATGTACTGGTCCATAATGTTTATGGCTATATTTGTGGATATATCTTTTAGGCTTTCCAATACCTTTTGAGTGTCTGCAATGCCGTTGGGAAGGACAAGGTGCCTGATTATAAGCCCCTTGACTGCTACGCCTTCTTCATCTACTTGGAGGTCTCCCACTTGTTTGTACATCTCCTTTATGGCTTCCAGGGCTGTTTCATAGTAGTTTTTTACCTTGGAGTATTTTTTGCCCTTTTGACTGTCTCCATACTTGAAATCTGCCAAGTATATATCCACTATGCCCTCAAGAAGTTTAAGGCTTTCTATGCTATCGTAGGAGGAAGTGTTATAAACTATAGGTATTCTCAGGCCCTCCTTTACTGCCATATATAGAGCTTCCAATATCTGGGGCACCACATGGGAGGGTGTTACGAGGTTTATATTATGGCATCCTAAATTCTGTAGCAGCAAAAAGATTTTAGCAAGCTCTTGGGGATTAATCTCTTGCCCATCTCCCAAATGGCTTATGGCATAGTTTTGGCAATATACACATCTCATATTGCAATAGGAGAAAAAGACTGTGCCAGAGCCTCTTTTGCCCCTTATGGGCTTTTCCTCTCCCCTATGGGCAAAATAGTCTGCCACAAGGGCATACCTACCCCTTTTGCAATAGCCCACTTTTTCCTCCAAACGATTTACACCGCATTGATGGGGGCATACTTTACAAGCCCTTAGCATATCCAAGGCCTTTTCTATCCTATCTTGCCAGTCCCTATGGGTTAAATTTAAGTAGGAAGGGTATCTTCTTTCCATCTTTTATAAAGATGGTGTTCTATTCTAAGGCTGTCCAGTGCCTTTCCTACCACAAAGTCTATAAGGTCTTGGAGGTTTTTTGGCTTGTGATAGAAGGCTGGGCTTGCAGGCAAAATTACAGCACCAGCCTTTGCTACTCTTAGCATGTTTTCAAGGTGCATCATAGAATAGGGAGACTCCCGCAAAAGCAACAAAAGGGGCACCCTTTCCTTTAGAGCAACTTCGCATACTCTGTGGATCAGGTTTTGGTTTGTGCCGTTTGCCACATGCCCCAAGGTACTCATGGAACAAGGAGCCACTATAACGCCCATATAATGTATCAACCTTGACCCGCTTGCCACTGGATTAGCTATATCCTTATCGGGCACAAGGTTTATGTTGGGAAACTCTTCAAGGATCTGCTGTTTTGTTTTTTCAAGCTCTTCCTTTATAACCAACCAACCGGAGGAAGAAACAATAAGGTCTATGTGAAAATTCATAGAGGTTAAAACTTGTAAAAGCCTATAACCATATATGGCTCCGCTGGCACCAGTTATGCATAGAACTATCCTTTTTTGCATAGAGTATAAAGTATATATTAACAATACGCTGGCTGAGAAATTAGGTATCATCAAACAAACCCCCTATAAAAGCTATATCCAATAGCATATGCATACACAAGCACACAAGTCAAAGCCTTACACCACCTGCCTTTTCCTTTTCAACTCATATATCACCCTTCCCTATGGCATAACTCCACCATCAACATCCCATACTTATTTATAGCCCCACCGCCTTTTTTATTGATGGGCTTGTGTCTGGGCTTTTTTGAATTTCTCATCCGGCGTATTGACAAAGCTCATAACTTTGATATAATGTTATTTTATAGGTGAAAATCATGAGAATAAAAAGTCTAATTTTAACGGCGGTGTCAGGCTTGTTGCTAATCATGCCAGTGGTCTCTTGGTCTCAAGAGCACCATCACCACGAACACACACAACAGGCTCAGGACAACATACAGTTGGTGGTCAATCTCACAAAGGATAAGGCTCCTTCCGCGGTTATGGCTGTAAGGTTTGCAAGTATTTCACTTGGAAGAGGGAATCCAACGGTAATATGGCTCAATTCGGAGGGTGTAAGGCTTGCGGATGCGAAGGCAAAGCCAACAGGGGCAAAGAAGATGTTGGAAGAGTTTATGGCAAAGGGCGGTAAGGTTTATGTTTGTCCCCACTGTGCCAAGATGCTTGGTGTAAAGGAGCTTATAAAGGGGGCAGAGTTTGCAAATCCAGATATTGTTTTTGGTCTTTTGTCGGAAGATAGAGTAAGAGTAATCTCTTGGTAAGGAGGTGCAACCATGAAAAAGGCGCTACTTTTGGGGGCTGTTTTTAGCCTCCCAGCCTTTTCTCAGGAAATCCTTTTGAAGGAAGTGGAGCTAAAGGCAAAAAGGGAAACCTTCAAAGAAAGCCTGGAGATAAGGGAAGTTAGAGAATC
>JBKBRK010000057.1:0-9201 GCA_046292245.1 Aquificaceae bacterium | reverse complement strand
CCCGTTATAGAACCCGATACGTAGGAGAAGACCAAAAGTCCCAGAAGGTACTTCTTGATGTAATCGTAAATCTGGGGCTGGTTCTCCCTGTAGGCTTTTGTGGCAAGGTATGCCAGCAATATGGAAGCACCCACAGAGGTGTGAGAAGCCATGACGTGAATAGAAGCTATGATGGCTATGACTGTGGCACTGCCTATGGAGGGCACGTACCACATAGGGTAAAATCCGAGCACATCCATGCTACGACCTCCTATAAAAGGATTTTACTTTAAAGTTAATATAACATAATTTTATCAATGTCAAGGGGTTGTAATTAACTTTCACAGGGGATGGCTTGGAAGCTTTGATTAGATAAGCTTCAACACCAAGTAAAGACCTAAAAGGGCAAAAGCCAAGGTGGGCAAAGTTAAAATTATACCTGTTTTAAAGTAATAGCCCCAGCCGATCCTTATGCCCTTGTGCTCCAAAACATAAAGCCACAAAAGGGTAGCCAAAGAGCCTATGGGAGTTATCTTTGGTCCAAGGTCGCAGCCCACTATGTTGGCATAGGCAAGCATCTTTTTCAATTCCATAGACACAGACATCTCCTCTATAGAGAGGTTCACTATCATCACAGAGGGCATATTGTTCATTACCGAGGACAAAAGGGCTGCCAAAAAACCTGTGGCAAAAATCCCAAAAAACTCCCCAGCTTGGAGAGCAGTTTCCATAAGCTTGGCTAAATGGTGGGTAAGCCCTGCATTCCTAAGCCCATAGACTACCACATACATACCCACAGAAAAGATGATAATGTTCCAAGGAGTTTCCTTTGTTATAAGCCTTCGTAGGTTAAAAACCCTGTGCTTTAAAGATGCCAAAAAGATAATAAAGCCAGCAAGGGCTATGATGAAGGATGTGGGAACAGGATAAAGAGTTTCCTTTACCATAAAGGCAAGGAGGGCAAAGGGAGCCACAAACCAAAGGCTTTTAAAAACAAGGGGGTCTTTTATGGCAAGCTTTGGTGGTTTGTCCTCCAAGGCTTCCGTATCATAGCTTTTTATAAGGTCCTTTCTAAAGTATAAAAAGAGGGCTGTTATGGTGGCAATAAGGGAGAAAAGATTTACAAATACCATGCGCAGGGCATACTCAAAAAAGCCTATATGGAAAAAGTTGGCGGTTAGTATGTTTACCAAGTTGGATATTACCAATGGAAGGCTTGTAGTGTCCGCCACAAAGCCAGCGGACATTATGTAAGGTAGCATATCCCTATCCTTTAACCCCAGATACTTTATCTTTTGGTAGATAATGGGTGTAAGGATCAGGGCAGAGCCGTCGTTAGCAAAAAAGGCGGAGATTAAAGCTCCCAAAAGGATTATGTATAGGAAAAGTCTTTTCCCATCTCCCCTTGCAAGCCTCATCATATGCAAGGCGGACCACTCAAAAAAGCCCACTTTATCAAGGATTATGGAAATAAACACAATGCCCACAAAAGCCAGGGTTGGATCCCAGACTATGAAGATGACCCTTAGAACATCCTCAAAGGAAACCACACCAAAGAGAATACTCAAAAGGGCGCCCAAAGTGGCGCTGTAGCCTATACCTAAGCTCTTGGGTCTTTTTATAATAAGAAAAAGAGTTAAAAGGAAGATAAGAGAAGCGACAATAGGCATTGTTTTTATTATAACATTAAGCATACGCTGGGTGAAGAATCCCTTTTTATTGGTAGCGGAGGCGGGAGGCGTTTGTGCATAAATTGGCTTTGGTGCATAAAAAGATATTCAACACAAACTCCACTCTACGCATCTCATCCAGCCTACTACTCACACAATTACGCTGTATATTTAGCTTTCTCCCTCTGCGAGATATGGTGGTGTGGTCTGGGATTGGAAGGTCTAATTTTAAAGTGTCAAAGATGGATTTTATAAAGCCTTTTGCTCTTCTGTTATCCAGTTTAAACTATAAGCATGGTTTCTATGGCCATGTTGGTTTATTGGAGAACCATAGGGATAAGGCTTCTTGGGATATCCACAGATCTCTTTTGTGGCATTCTTTATTCATGCTTAACTAATATACCATAAGTTATTTACGCACCAACACCAGATCTATTCACCAAAGCCTGTAGCTCAGGTGTTCTGTTTATTTATAATAAATCTTTAATGAAATACCTTTTGATCCTTTTTATACCCATAGTGGGCTTTCTCTTTGAAAAGCTCCTTTTTTACCCATTAAAGCGTGTAGAAAAATTAAAACTTCTCGTAGAAAACCTACGTTTTATGCCTACCCTTTGGTCCCTTCTTCTGGCTTTGTACCTGCTATCGGAGGAGGTAAAGGTCTCAGAAAGCCTAAGGATTCTAAAGGAAAAAGCCCTTTGGCTTCTCCTGATCTTTTCTATTTTTCTCTTCCTTTCAAGGCTTTTGAGCAACCTCCTTAGGATTTACCTCAGCAGATATCAAACAGATCTTCCTGCAGCATCCCTTTTGGTACAGGCTTTAAAGGCTGCCATTATGGTGGTAGGTATAATCATAGCCTTGGATAAGATAGGCATAGCCATAACTCCCATCCTTACAGCTCTTGGTGTTGGTGGTTTGGCGGTGGCTTTGGCACTTAGAGATACCCTTGAAAACCTCTTTGCAGGCTTTCATATACTTGCCTCCCGCCAGATAAAGGTAGGAGATTACATAAAACTCTCAAGCGGAGAGGAGGGCTTTGTGGAGGACATCACCTGGAGAAATACCCTTCTAAGACATCCAAGCAACAATATTATAATCGTTCCCAACTCCAAATTATCCACATCTATACTAACCAACTTCCATATGCCCCAGCATGAGCTTTCTGTAATAATCCCTGTGGGAGTTTCCTATGATAGCGACCTTGAAAAGGTGGAAAGGATCACCCTTGAGGTGGCAAGGGAAGTTCAAAAAGAGGTGGAGAGTGCAGTACAAGACTTTGAGCCCCTTGTTAGATTCTTCCAGTTTGGAGACTTTTCTATAAACTTCAACGTAGTGCTTCGTGCAAAGGATTTTCCAAGCCAGTACCTTTTAAGGAGTGAGTTTATAAAGAGATTAAAGAAACGGTACGAGGAGGAGGGTATAAAGATACCCTTCCCCGTAAGGGAAGTTTATTTAGCTTCTTCCTCCGAAAAGTAGGGTACCAACCCTTATAATCGTGGCTCCTTCTTCTATTGCCACCTCAAAGTCGTGGGACATACCCATGGAAAGATGGGGCAACTTTACTCCAAACTTCTTTTCTAAATCCTCCTTTAACCTTCTCAAAAGGGAAAAGTAAGATCTTACCTCCTCTGGGTCTTTCCTATAGGGGGGTATGCACATAAGTCCCAGTAGCCTTATATTTTCCGCCTGCATAGCCTTTTCAAAGAAAGCCCTAAGATTCTCTGGCTCTATTCCGCCCTTTGTTTCTTCTCCACCCACATTTACTTCAACCAAGACCTCTTGGACTTTATTCATGGCTTTTGCTCTATTTTCTAATTCTTCAAGTAAGCCTTCTCTATCCAAGGAATGTACCAAACTTACCTTATTTATGATGTACTTTACCTTGTTGCTTTGAAGCCTTCCTATAAAATGCCAATCAATGGATAAATCCTTTAGCCCTTCCCACTTTTTCAAAAACTCCTGAACTCGGTTCTCTCCAAAAGTAGATAGCCCACACTTATAAAATTCCCTTATCCTTTCTAAGGGCACACCCTTACTGGCTCCCAAAAGCAAAACCTCTTCCCTTTTTCTTCCTGCCCTTTCACAAGCCTTTATAATCCTTTCTTCTACATAGCTTAGGCTTTCGCAAGCCATATTTATCTCCTATGCTGTATTTGTATTTGAACTCCACCGCCTATCCTTACATCACTTCCCTCGGTGCTTACCATAGCAGAACAATTACAAAGAAAAAGGCATACAAATCCAACCCAAAACACTATTTTAATGTAGCGCATCTTATACTAAGATATTTCAAAAATAACCCATAGACTACTCCTCCTTTCAAAAGAGGGCACCCCCACTACTTCCATCCAGGAATGAGGGCATTTCAAAATTTCTATGATAGACATTGTTAGGCAATAAGCAAAATAACCTCTTTAAAGATAGTTTCCTGCTTCAGAAACACGGGCTGTTTTTGAAACACTTTGAGATGAATTTTATAAGGTACCGGCAAGCAAGGATGTCTGCACAGCTGTATAGCATACGCCACACAAAGGGTGGATTTTTTTAACTATAACATATCTTTCGCATGATAGGAGGAACGGGCTAAGGGCTTAGAAAGCACCTTTTCAAAACCCATAGAGAGCCCTATTTCTTTTAACTCTTCAAACTCCTCTTCTTTGTATATCTTCTCTACGGGGTAGTGATGGCGGGTGGGCTGTAAATATTGCCCTATTACCAACATAGACACGCCAACCCTTCTTAAATCTTCCAAAGTTTTTATTATCTCTTCCCTTTTCTCACCAAAACCCACCATCAAACCCGATTTTACCTTTATGCCGCTTTGAGCATAGTACTCTAAAACTTCAAGACTTCTTTTATAATCCCCTTGGGGTCTAACCCTTGGAAAGAGTCTTTCTACTACCTCTATGTTATGGGCGAGGATATGGGGCTGTGAAGCAATTACCTCATCCAAGGCTTTTTTATAACCTCTAAAATCTGGTGTTAAAACCTCCACCTTTAAATCCTTATCCCTTGACCTTAGGAACTCCACACACCTCCTAAAGTGGCTTGCTCCATAATCGGGTAAATCATCTCTATCTACAGAGGTTATAACCACATACTTTAACCTTAGTTCCTTTACTGCATAGTAGAGCCTTACGGGCTCAGAAATATCGGGTGGTTTTGGCTTTCCTGTAGAAAGGTTGCAGTATTTACAAGCCCTTGTACATACCTTTCCCAATATCAAAAAGGTAGCAGTCCCTTCACCAAAGCACTCTCCCGTGTTGGGACACAAAGATTCTTCGCAGACTGTGTTTAAAGAATACTTCTTAAGGATCTCTTTGGTATTTTTTATAAGCTCTTCTTGAGGTGCCTTAACTAAAAACATACTTTCCCATCTCCCTTTTACCTTTCCCTTCCTTTGATGAGGTTATTATTACTTGGCTATTTGTATAGCTTTTTAATTTGGACAAAGTTTTCTGAATTTCTCCTTGATTGGCACGATCGCACTTTGTAAGGACCACAAGGTAGGGTAATTTCCAAGCTTCTATCCAATTTATAGCCTCAAGGTCTAAGTCTGTGGGACCTACAAGACAATCTATCAGAAGAAAAACAACCTTTATATCCTCCCAGCAGTTCATAAAATAGTTTTCTATCATCCTCTTCCACTCTTCCCTTTCTTTTTTTGAAACCTTTGCAAAGCCATAACCGGGCAAATCTACAAGGTATATGTTCTCAATAAGGAAGAAATTTACACTCCTTGTCCTTCCAGGCTCTTTGCTTACCTGTGCTATTTTTCTTCCTACCAACATGTTTATCAAAGAGGACTTTCCCACGTTAGACCTTCCTATGAAGACCACATGCCCTTTTCCATCCTTTGGAAAATTCTCTCCAAAGCTTCCTACAAACTTAACCTCCATATGCCCTTACCCTCTCAAGGGCTTCTTTCACCTCTCCTACAAGGTAAAGGGAGCCCAAAATCAGCGCATCTTCTTTGATTTTTAAAATATCTTCCGAATCATCAAGGAGATAAACCTCTTTAAACCCCTTTTCCTTGGCAGTTTTATACACCCTTTGCATATCTTCGCCCCTATGATGCTTTATGGGTACAAGGTAAAGCTTGGAGGAGAACTCCTTCAAATATTCCAGTGAAGACTCCCATTCCTTTTCTTTAAGGGCTGTGAATACAGGTACAAGATTACCCATATGCTTTTTTACCTCCCTTACAACCCTTGCCACACCGTCGGGATTATGGGCTCCATCCAGCATTAAAAGGGGCTTTTCTCTTACTATCTCCATCCTACCTTCCCATTTTGTAGACCTTAGGGCTTTTTTGACCAAATCCTCTTTTAAGTCTATTAAAAGCCCAACAGCCTTCAGGGCAAGGCTTGCGTTATCCACCTGATACCTTCCCCAAAGTCCAAGCTCCATGTTATGGAAACTTACCTTATCCTCTTTATAAAATCCCATATAAGTTTTTAAGCCTTCTACCTGTCCTTTACTGAAAAAGTCAATGCCTGCCACATATAGATCCTTCTCATCACACATCTCCAAAGCCTTTGGATACAAGGGATATCTCATGCTACCAAGAACCAAGGGCTTTCCCTTTCTGTATATACCAAGCTTCTCAACAGCTCTACTTTCACAGTCTGTCCCTAACCATCTGGTGTGGTCTCTTTGTATGTTGGTTATTACGCATACCTCTGGAAGGCTTACCTTTGTGGCGTCCCATCTTCCTCCCATACCCACTTCAAAAACTGCAAAGTCAACCCTTTCCTCTTCAAAATATTTGAGAGCTATCAAGGTGCATGCCTCAAAGTAGGTAAGCTGAAACTTTTCAAAAACACCCCTTAACTCCTCCACAAGGTAAAAGAGCCTATCTTGGGGAATTTTTTCTGCATTTATCCTCCATCTTTCCCTTTCGTCAAAAAGATGGGGGGATACAAACCAACCCACCTTATAGCCATGATGTCTTAAAAGGCTTTCCGCAAAGGCGCAAGTAGAGCCCTTACCGTTTGTGCCTCCCACTTGTAGGGGTATATAGGAAGGCTTTATGGATAGATAGTTTACCGCTTTTTCTATCCTTTCAAGGGTTGGGATTATGTGATAATCCTTGCCCTTATAGAGTTCATACAGAAGCATAAAGTTTAATTATACGCCCTGTGAAAAATTGTATGTAGGAGCGTATTTCTGCTTAAAGATGCCAAATGATCCGTATAGCTAATTTATGCTATATCTTTTATGTACAAAGGTCCGTTTAGGCTAAAATTAATCATAGAATGACAAAAAGTATAAAAGAGCTTTTAGAAAAAAGACTTTCCATAAAGCCAAAGGCTTCTTACTATGACCTTTCCTTTATCTTATTGGAACTTTCCATGCTTTTGGATTCTGGACTTTCTTTGGTAAAAGCCCTTGAGGTGGTAGAAGGTCAAATAAAGGAAAAAAGGTTAAAAGGCGCCCTAAGGGATATAAAAGAATCCATAGAAAAGGGAGAGAGTATATACAGGTCCTTTTCAAAGGTGGGGATCTTTCCAGAGTTTTTCCAAGAGATGTTAAAGGTAGTCCAAAGGGGAGAAAACCTTCCTTACCTTTTCCGTACAGCGGGAGAGTATCTTCAATCCACTGCAGAGACAAAGTCAAGAGTATTTAACGCCATAGCATACCCTTCCTTTGTAATAATAACAAGCCTTTTGGCAGTTTTGGTGGTAGTAAAGTTTGTAATCCCAAAGATTTTATTGGTACTCCAAGGCTTGGGGAAAGAATTGCCTCTTATAACCAAGATCCTTTTGCTCTTTGCCAACCTTTTGTCTTACCTTCTTTACCTTATTCCCCTTTTGGTAGTTTTTTACCTTTTAAGGGACAAAATCTTTGGAAAGGAACGCTGGGATAGGTATTTTTTTAAGCTCCCCGTCCTTGGAAGTTTATCCCTTCAGTATAATATCTCTCGCTTTGCGGGCACTTTACACATGGCTTTATCCTCGGGCATTCCCATAACAAAGGCTATAAGCCTAAGCCTTGGAAGTATTTCCAACCACTATCTTAGGTATTCTTTGGTGGGCATTGAATTGGAAATAGCCAAAGGTAAAAGTCTTAGCACCCTTTTGAGGGAAAGGGGAGTCTTTCCAGAGACCTTTATAAACCTGTTAGCCATAGGCGAAAGAAGTGGAGAGTTAGAAAGAAGTTTAAAGATGCTAAAGGAGATGTACGAACGTCAGGCACAGAATACTATAGCCTTTTGGCTTAGGTTTGTGGAGCCCTTGGCTATGCTCTTGGTGGGCTTGTTGGTTGCCTTTGTAGTCCTTAGCGTTATCCTGCCTTTGAGTGAAATATCCGCAGGAAAGGTTAAGTAGCCCTAAGGTAGTGAAAATACCTGTCTATTCTAAAGCCTCTTTTTATCAAAGACAATAAATTCCTTGGATTGCTTAAAGTGGAAAGGCTCAAGGATTTAAAGAAAAACTTCCAACCAAGGGGCAGGTTTCCAAACCTTAGGTTTATTTCCGCCATATGAAAAAGAAAATCTTTTTTATACTCCTTTGGAACTTTGTCTATATATTCCTCGTATATCTTCATGGTGGCGCTTAGCATGGATATATTCCTACTACTTCTATCACCATGTTCTCTTATTTTTACCCTGTTGTTATCCAAGATCTTTATCTTTAAGCCAGAGAAATAGCTTCTAAGGTAGATCTCCCAATCTTCCCTTAAAATTACATCCTCTCTATACCTTAAGAAAGAAGACCTTTTAAAGGCAGAAGCAGATGGATACCCTATATAACCGGTAAAGATGAGCTTTTCTGCCTCCTGCGGGATGGTTTTCCGAGATATTCTAAGGATCTTTGAATCTTTGTCTATAAAGCTTCTTGGTGCGCTATAAACTATATCATAGCCTTTTTCAAAGTATTTTAAGGATTCCTTTATGTAATCCTTCTCCCATTCATCGTCATAATCTAAGACAAAAACATAATCTCCTTTACTTAGATCAAATCCTATGTTTCTACTACGTGATCTCTCAAAATTTTCCGAATTTCTGTAGTAAAAAATCCTTTTTCCTATCAAGCTCCCATATTCCTTATAGATAATATCCCTCGTATTATCCTTTGAACAATCATCCACTATTATAACTTCCAAATCTTGTATATCTTGATCCAATGCAGAAGCTATAGCCCTATTTACAAATTTTTCACCATTATAAACCGCTATAATCACACTAACCATAGAGAAATATTTTATATACAAGCAAGTGGGAACTTTTTTGCAGGAATGATTGAGGTACTTCTCTTAGTAAGGCACAGGCAAGAAGCCCGTGCCACAAGGTTATTTATAACCCCTAATTGCGGTAGGTCCTGTGTGGCATGCTATACAGGATTTTTCTGTGCCTACTACCTTTACAAGCCCAAAGCCTTCTGCTATCTGTTGATGCTTTGCGTGGATACTTTCCAAGGGCTTAAACTTTCTTACCTGTGGCACTTGTATGCCTTGATGGCATTGATAGCAGGTCTGCATGGCCTCTTTCCAAAGGCTAACTGCCCTTTCCTTATCCCTTTCTTCCAAAGCCTTTGGCAGTTCTTTATAG
>JBKBRK010000056.1:0-9229 GCA_046292245.1 Aquificaceae bacterium | reverse complement strand
GATTTCTTCCATGGCTACAAACCCCCTGTTAGTGTTTCTTGCTTGCTATTTTATCCCATAGGTAGCAACTTGGGTTATAATATTGTTTAGCATGAAGGTTCTTTTGGTTTTTTACTCAAGGTTAGTGGGTGAAACCCAGCTTTTGCAAAAGGTAAGCGAAAAGGTTCCAGCCCTTAAAAGGTTGATAGGTCCCGATAGCCTGTATGCGGTTATAACCACGGAAATGAAGGAATTTTTTGACCTTTTTCCAGACCTTGTTTTCATAAGGAACGATAAGGGCACTTTTTTATATGGTCTTTACAAGGGTCTTAGGAAGCTAAGGGGGAATGAGGTGCTTGTGATGGACCCCTTGCAAGATATAAGCCTTGATAAGTTAAAAGAGTTTATAAGCAAAAAAAGGTCAAACATGATCTATTCACAAAACAGCCAATGGAAGGGCTTGGCAAGGTTTAGGCTTATAGACCTTGATTACTTTATAAGAACCCTTGAATTTATGCTCTTTGAGTCTGAAGAGAAAGACTTTAACAGTGTGATGGCTAAGGTAAAAGAGGATTATGGTATAGAATATGAGTTATGTTGAGGAGGTTTTAATATGGATGATATCTTGGTAGGCAAGTACGTGGTAAAAACCGATAGGTATTATACCAAAGACCATGAATGGGCTCTCATCAAGGGCAACAAGGCTTGGATAGGGATCACCGATTATGCTCAAAAGGAGCTTGGTGATGTGGTGTATGTGGATCTGCCCCAGGTGGGTGAATCTTATGAAAGTGGGGAAACCATAGCCAACATAGAGTCTGTTAAAAGCGTTGCCCCCCTTTATGCGTCCCTTTCGGGCAGTGTAGTGGAAGTAAATGAAATCTTGTCTGAGGAGCCCCATCTTATAAATGAATCTCCCTACGAAGATGGTTGGATTGCTGTAATAGAGCTCTCTGATCCCATGGAGGTGGAAGACCTTATGCCCGCCGAAGATTACGCCCAGCTCCTTGTAGAGGTGATAAAGGAGGAAAAGGGAGAAAGCGTTAAGCTGGATTTTGTTGAAGAGGAAGAGAGCATGGAAGAATCCTTAGAGGCCTTGCCAGAAGAAGATCTTGGCTACGAGGAAAGGGAAAGGTAATTGCATATACCCCACTCGCAACAAGAAACTCAAAAGATATTAAAAACCTTGGGGCTTTCTTCTCTGGAGGACCTTTTTTCTCACATTGATCCCTCTCTCTTTTCAAAGTCAAAACTCCCTCCACCAAAAAGTGAGGAAGAGTTAAGAAGGTACTTAAAGGAGTTAAGCTCTCAAAACAAAGAGCTTGTTTGCTTTGCGGGCTTTGGAGCCTACGATAGGATAGTCCCATCGGTTGTATGGCAGATACTAAGCAGGGGTGAATTTTTGACTGCATACACTCCTTATCAGCCAGAAGTCTCCCAAGGTACTCTGCAAGCCATCTTTGAATACCAAACCCTTATATGTGAGTTAACCAATATGGATGTGGCAAACGCAAGCATGTACGATGGAGGTTCTGCTCTGGCGGAGGCGGTATTGATGGCAAGGGCTATAAAGGGAAAGGGCAAAAAGGTTATCCTTTCTCAGGGAGTTCATCCTTTCTATAGGGAGGTGGTTAAAACCTACCTAAGGGGCTACGAGGATGAGATTTCTTTACCTCCTCTTACAGAGGAAGGCTATACAGACTTTGAAAAGCTTGAAGGGTCTTTAAAAGATGGACAGGCGCATGCCTTGGTGGTGCAGTATCCCAACTTCCTCGGCTTTGTGGAGCCAATAAAAGAAATATCAGAACTTGCCAAAAGGTACCAAGTGCCCTTTGTGGTGTGTGCAAATCCTATTGCCCTATCTATATTAAAGCCACCCGGTAGCTTTGGTGCGGACATAGTGGTTGGAGAAGGCCAGCAATTGGGCATACCCTTAAACTTTGGAGGTCCTTACGTGGGCTTTTTCGCCACAAGAATGGAGTATGTGAGAAAGATGCCCGGAAGACTCGTAGGCATGGCAGAAGATATTGAAGGGAAGGGGGCTTTTACCCTTGTGCTACAGACAAGAGAACAGCATATAAGAAGGGAAAGGGCAACTTCCAACATATGCACCAATCAAAACCTTATGGCTCTTGCAAACCTTATATACATGGTAGTACTTGGTAAAAAAGGCCTAAGACAAGTGGCAATTCAAAGCCTTTCAAAGGCACTCTACCTAAGGGAAAAGCTTTTAAACATAGGCTTTGAAGAGATTTACAAAGGGAAACATCTATGGGAGTTTCCCCTAAAACATGAAAAAGCGCAGGAGCTTTATAAAAAAGCTTTGGAGCATGGTTTTCTTTTTGGAGTACCACTAAAGGACTTTGGTTATGAAAATAGCCTTTTGATAGCAACTACAGAGAGAAGAACAAGGGAAGAGATAGATAAACTGGTGGAAGTCTTATCTAAATAAATTCAGAACTAAGAGAAAAGCCTTTTGCACTCCTCTACACCTTCTATATTCCCTAGGGCTTGTATTATCTTCAAAAATTCTTCATAGCTTTCCACCTGTATAGTAAAGTCCATAAGGGCTTCGCCCGATGGCAGGCTCTTTGTCTTTGCCTCTGTAATATTAGCCTTTAGGCTGGATATGGTAGAGGTAACCTCCGCCAATATGCCTACTCTATCCTTTGCCAAAATTCTTAGCCTTGTAGGATGTAATCCCTGAGACCTACTCCATAAAACTTTTATTACCTTTTCTGGAGAAACTTTTCTAAGATACTCCAAGTTGGAACAATTTTTGGAGTGGATTACAAGGCCCTTTCCCTTTGATATAACGCCATAGACCTCTTCCCCGGGTAAGGGGTTGCAACATTCTGCCAAGCTATGAAGCACTTCACCAAGACCGTCAATGCGTAAAACCTCTTCTGTTTTCTCTTGTACTTTTTCCCTTTGGGGCTTTTTGAAAAGGGAAAAGATCCTTTCCTTGGTAAGCTTGCCGCTACCTAACAAAAGCAGCAGGTCTTCCTCCTTCTTTAAACCTGTTTCTTCAAAGAGTCTTTTAATTAAGCTTTCTTTGTCTATGCTCAGCCTTTGGGCGTATATCTCAAGCTTTTCCTTGCCTATGTTTATGTAGTTTTCCCTTTCAAGCTCCCTAAGGACAGCTTTTATCTTGCTCTTTGCCTTTGATGTGATTACAAAGCTTAGCCATTCTTGGTTGGGCTTTTTGTTGGGATTGGTTATTATCTCCACCATATCACCGTTCTGGAGTTTATGGTTAAGGGGTACTATTCTGCCATTAACCTTTGCGCCAGCACAATGATTTCCTACCTCTGTGTGTATGTGGTAGGCAAAATCCACAGGGGTGGCTCCCTTTGGAAGCACCACAAGGTCTCCCTTTGGAGTAAATACAAAGACCTCCTCCCCAAAAAGCTCCATCTTGAGGTTTTCTAAAAGCTCCTCGGGGTTTTTGCTCCCTTGGACACTTTCCACCAAACTCCTTAGCCACGCATATACGCTGTTATCCTTTATGCTTTTACCTTCTTTGTAAGCCCAATGGGCTGCAATACCCTTTTCTGCCCTTTCATGCATCTCCCAGGTTCTTATCTGCACCTCAACCATCCTTCCCTTTGGTCCTATTACCGCAGTATGCAAGGATTGATAAAGGTTTGGCTTTGGTAGAGATATATAGTCGTCAAACTTTCCCGGTACCGGCTTGAAGACACTGTGTATCAAGCCAAGCACCAGATAGCACTCTTGTACAGTATTCACTATTACCCTTACACCCAAAATATCATGCACATCTTCAAGCTTAATGCCTTTACGTATGGTTTTTTGCCATATACCGTAAAGATGCTTTGGCCTATAGGATACATGGGCTTGTAATCCAGACTTTTTTAACTCCTCTTTTAGCTTTGGTATAAAAAGTCTTTTTAGGTACTCTTCAAGCTCTGCTTTACTTTTCCCTACGAAGTTTTTCACCTCTTCGTACTCTTTTGGATAAAGGTACATAAAACACAGGTCTTCCAATTCTGTTTTTACCTTCCAAAAACCCAGCCTGTTGGCTATGGGTACGTATATCTCAAGAGTTTCTTTTGCTATTCTTATCTGCTTTTCCCTGCTAAAATACTGAAGAGTTTTCATGTTATGAAGCCTATCTGCAAGCTTTACAAAGATAACCCTTAGGTCTTTTGAAAAGGCAAGAATAAGCTTTCTGTAGTTCTCCGCCTTTTGGGTTTGAAGGTCCTTGAGGTTTATCTTGCCAAGCTTTGTAACGCCCTCCACAATGTCTGCTACCTCTTTCCCAAACTTCTCTTTTATCTCTTCATAGGTGGTGTTGGTATCCTCCAAAACGTCATGCAAGAGTCCTGCTATGATGGTGATTTTGTCCATTCCAAGCTCTGCAAGGATTATAGCAACTTCTATGGGATGCACTATATAGGGCTCTCCAGACTTTCTGTACTGTCCACAGTGCTTTTCTTCTATAAACTCCAAAGCTTTAATTACCTTTTCATCCCTATCACCCAGAAGTTTTAATAACCTTTCTTCTTGCCTTTTACTTATCACAGTCTCCATAGTTTATAATATGCATATGTTTGGCAAATTAGCAAACCTTTTTGGCTTTCTTCCAAGCAATATAGGGATAGACCTTGGCACTGCCAACACTGTTGTGTTTGTTCAAGGAAAGGGGATAGTTCTTTATGAGCCTTCCATAGTAGCCATCGATGTAAAAACAGGAAAAGTCCTTGCGGTGGGTAAAGAAGCAAAAAATATGCTTGGTAAAACTCCAGAAAACATACAAACCATAAGACCCCTCAGAGATGGTGTAATAACAGACTTTGAAGCCACCAAGGTTATGCTCTCCTATTTTATTAACAAGGCGGTTGGTGGTGGCATCTTTAAGGTAAAACCAAGGGTGGTAATAGGTGTTCCCTCTGGCGTCACTCAGGTGGAAAAGAGGGCTGTTATAGACGCCTCCAAAAGTGCTGGGGCAAGGGAAGTGTATCTTATAGCAGAACCAATGGCGGCAGCCATAGGAGCGAGTCTTCCCATTGAAGAACCCATAGGGAATATAATAGTGGATATAGGCGGTGGTACCACAGAAATAGCGGTGATATCCCTTGCTGGCATTGTGGTTTCAAACTCCATAAGGGTTGCAGGGGATGAGATGACAGAAGCCATAATACAGTATGTAAAGAAGAAATATCACCTCTTAATAGGAGAACAAACAGCGGAAAGGGTTAAGATAGAACTGGGAAGTGCCATTTATGAAGACGAAGAAAGGTTTATGGAAATAAAAGGTAGGGATGTAACAGGATTGCCAAAGGTGGTAAATATAAGCAACAGAGATGCAACGGAAGCCCTTGAGGATGTAATTTCTTCTATAGTAAATGCTATAAAGAACACCTTGGAAAGGACGCCTCCAGAGCTTGCTTCCGATATAGCGGAAAGGGGTATAACCTTGGCGGGCGGTGGGTCTTTACTCAAAGGTCTAAATGTAAGGATAGAACAAGAGACAAGTATAAGAACTCTCTACTGTGAAGACCCCATAACCGCAGTGGCAAGGGGAGTGGGAAGCGTGCTTGATAACATAGAGCTTATAAGGAAAGTTTCAATGGAATGAAGAGATATCTTCTTTTAATCCTTTTGGTTTTTCTTTCATCTTTGCTTTACTTTACAAAGCTTTCGACTTTACCCTACCTTGATAGGGTCAATAACCTTATAAAATATGCAACTAATCCCCTCTTTGAGTTTAAGGGTGTAATATCGGAAAGGATAAGAAGTCATCTAAACACATATATTTTCTTAAAAAACACAAGCTTGGAAAATCAGAGACTAAGGCAAGAGCTTCAAGAATGCCAATTGCAAAAGGTTCAGCTATCCACTTATCAAAGGGCATTGGAGGATATAACAAAGGCTATTGACCTACCCTTTGAAGCAAAAGATTACTCTTTTATCTATGCCAACATAATAGCCTACGACCCTTCGGGAATCGATACCTTTTTGTTGATAGATAAAGGGACAGGCATAAGGGAGGGTATGATTGTTTTTTATAGGGATATGCTTGTGGGTATAGTGGATGAGGTTTATGGGTCTTCTTCACGGGTAAGGACGGTCTATTCCAAGGATTTTTCCATAAGCGTCATGGCGGGAAATAAAGCGTACATATACAGAGGAGGATATCCTTATGGTATGTTAATGTATGTGAAACAAGAGGATGAATTAAACATTGAAGATGCGGTGTATTTGAGAGTTCCAAACAAAAAAATTCCAGAGTTGTTAATAGGAAAGGTAAGCAATATACTTCCAGAGGAACAAGGCTTTTTCAAAAAGGTCTATGTAAAACCAGCTATAGATATTAGAAGTATAAGCCTTTGTATCCTTTTAAAGGAAAAGCCATGAGGTTTTATTTTTTAGCCCTTCTGTTATCCTTTTTACAAAGTGCGGTCTTTTCTGGTTTTTTTCACAATGTTTTCTTAGCCCCAAACCTTTTACTGGTATATCTTTTCTTAAACCTGCTAAAGGATGATGATATTAAGAAGGTTATCTTTGCAGGGCTTTTCCTTGATGTTTTTCAAGATTCCTTAGGTCTTAATCTCTCGGGCTTTCTACTTTTTTACATGATCTATAACCTTTTTAAGGCAAGGTTTGAATTTCCAAACAGGCTATCCTTGGTGGTTATATACACTTTCCTTTCCCTTGTGGAAAAAGCCTGGGTGCTATTCCTTTTTAGGATTAGATTTTATACGGAGATAAGCCCTATAAACTTACTTATAAGCTATCTTATAGAGATAAGCTTTATGCTTCTCCTATTAAGGTGGCATAGGAATGAATAGGAGGCGTTTTATATTTTTAGCCCTTGTGGGCTTTTTGGCATACCTAATAGTGTTAGCAAGGCTCTTTTACCTTCAAATAGTTAAAGGTGGTTTCTACAAAGAGCTTTCAAAAAGAAATTATGTAAGGAAAAGGATCCTATATCCCCAAAGGGGGGAGATATTAGATAGAAGAGGAGAAAAGCTGGCATACGACCTGCCACGCTACATGCTACTCCTTGACCATCAGAAATTACAGGATGAGGGAAATTTAAAGGAAGTTTTAGAAAACTTAAAAAATTTGTTTGGTATTCAACTGGATTATGAAAGTTTGAAAAAAAGAAAAGCTATTGAACCAATTCTACTTATGGAGCTTAAAACTCAGGAGGATATAGATAAATTCTACAATTACAGCTATAAGCTCCCAGGCGTTTTTATAAACGTGGTGCCCACAAGGGGCTATCCCTATGGAGAAATATGCGCCCATGTGATGGGCTATGTGGGCTATCCAAGGGAGAGGCAATTAAAAAACTACGGAGATAGGATAGGAGCACAAAGCCTTTTGGGTATGTACGGCTTGGAAAGGGCCTTTGATACAGATCTCCTTGGATGGATTGGAGCGGAAGAGGTTATGGTAAATGCAACAGGCAAAGTTATGGGAGTCATAGGCAATAAAGAGCCCGAAAAGGGAAATACTCTAATACTAAGCCTTGATATTCGCATACAACAGATAGCCTACGAGGTTTTTAAAGATTCGGGACACAAAGCGGGCGCAGTGCTTATACTTTCCGCAAGAACGGGAGAGGTGCTTGCCCTTATGAGCTATCCTTCCTTTGACCCCAATAATATATCAGACCTTTGGGTTCAATACTCAGAAGACAAGTTTAAGCCCCTTTTTAACAGGGCAACCCATGGTAAATATCCTCCTGCTTCCGTTATAAAGCCAGCCTTGGGAATTGCCATCTTGGAAAAGGGCGTTTCTCCAAAAGAGGGTGTAGTATGCAAAGGATCCTTTGAACTGGGAAATAGGAATTTTTTCTGTTGGAACAGGTCGGGGCATGGCTGGGAAAATCTACACAGAGCCATAAGGGATTCCTGCGACGTTTATTTTTATCACTATGGCTACTATAAACTTGGTCCAAGGGATATGGAAAGGTATTTAAGGAACTTCTCCTATGGGGAGGAGATTCCCTTTGACCTTCCTTTGATAAAAGGCTTTATACCAACTCCCCAGTGGAAAAAAGAGGTTAAAAAGGAGCCATGGTACGGTGGAGACACAGTGAATATGTCCATAGGTCAGGGTTTTATGAAATCAACCCTTTTTGAACAAACCCTTATGATAATGGCTATAGCCAACGATGGAGTTATATACAAGCCTATTTTGGTAAAGGAGAAAAGGGACCCAAAGGGCAATACCATCTGGAAAGCCAAAAGGAGTGTTTATAAAGTGGTAAAGGCAAAGCCCGAGTACTTTGCCATAGTTAGGGAATCTCTTAGGGATGTGGTAAGGTCTGGAACGGCAACTTCGGCTTATTCAAGGATAGTGGATATAGCGGGAAAGACGGGCACAGCGCAGGTTTCTTTTCACAGTGTAAGAAGAAAGAACCTTCCTTACCATCTTAGAGATCACGCTTGGTTTGTAGGTTTTGCCCCCTATAGGGATCCTCTTTTTGTAATAGGTGTAATTGTAGAACATGGAGGATCTGGTGGAAGTGTGGCAGCGCCTATAGCAAGGAGGATCCTTGAAAGAATATACATAGAGGGTATACAAAAGGAGATATAGCCATGAGAAGGGTTTTGGTTTGGGGTCTTGGTATAAGTGGAAGGTCTGCCCTTGAGCTTTTGAGGTCTAAGGGCTTTGAGGTTTATTGTGGTGATGATGCAAGGGGAGATGACTTTAGGGAGTATTTGCCTTTGGTGGATGTGGTGGTTTTGTCTCCGGGCATTCCCCCAAGGCATCCCTTGTGGAAAGAGGCGGAAAGCAGGGGCATTGAGGTTATTGGTGAGCTGGAGCTTGCTTGGAGGTTTTTCAAGGGAAAAGCTTTGGCTATAACGGGCACCGATGGTAAATCAACCACTACAAGACTAACCTACCTTATGCTAAAGGAGTATTATCCTAAGGTGGAGGAAGGAGCCAATGCAGGCGTTCCTTTGTCCAAGATAGTTTTAGAAAATCCCTCCTGTGTTGCGGTGCTTGAGATCTCATCTTTCCAAGGCAAGACTCTCAAAAGCTTCAAACCCTACATAGGAGCCTTTTTAAACTTCTCCGAAGACCATCTTGATTGGCATCCTAACCTTGAAGATTACCTATGGAGCAAAAGAAACATCTTTGCAAGGCAAGGGGAGGAAGATTTTCTTTTGTTGAATAGCCTTGACAAAAGGGTAAGGGAAACAAAAAACAAGGCAAAGACCTTTTATCTCCTTGGTTCTGATGGCTATATAAAAGATGGAAAGGCTTA
>JBKBRK010000055.1:0-9318 GCA_046292245.1 Aquificaceae bacterium | reverse complement strand
GATGCAAAACCTTTATGCCTTTTCCGATGCCTTTGGTTCTACCCTTTTTATGGCGGGTTTTTGGGCTCTTTTGGGAAGTTTGCCTATCTTTTATTCTGTTTTTCAAGATATACTATATATCATAAAAGGACCACATTTAGAAGTAAAAAATCACGGTGTGTGATTAAATTAAATTTAATGAAAAGTCTTGTCTCTGGTGGTGGCACAGGGGGACATTTTTTTCCCGCCCTTGCCCTAATAGAGGAACTTATTGAAAGAAATATAGAAACCTATTTTGTAGGCTCCTATAGGGGCATAGAGTACAGACTAAGGGAAAAAATTCCCGTTAAAAGTTTCTTTTTATACTCCCATCCCTTTATGGGTAGGAGTGTTGTAGATAAATTAAAGGCTTTTATAAAAAACTCCTTGGCTTCCTTTGAGATTGCCAAGCTTATAAGGAGAGAAGATAAGGTTATAGCCTTTGGAGGCTATGCAAGCTTTCCTTTGGGTATGGCTTCTATCCTAAAAAGGGCAACCCTTTATATACACGAGCAGAACTCCATACCAAGCCAGAGCAACCGCTTACTTTCCAAGTTTTCGGAAAAGGTCTTTATAACCTTTGAACATTCAAAGAGGTTTTTCCCTTCGGAAAAGACCATAAAGGTGGGTATACCCATAAGGAAAAGCCTAATAGAAGGCTTAAGGATAAGCAGAGAAGAGGCCCTAAAAAAACTCGATCTTGAAGATAAGCCCACCCTTTTGGTAGTGGGTGGTAGCCAAGGGGCGCAGTTTATTAATCAAATAGCAAAGGAAGTATTTTTAAAAACTAAATGGCAAGGGATACATATAACAGGAGAAAGGGATTACGAAGAATTAAGAGATTTTTACAAGGAAAAGGGCTTAAAAGTCTTTACCTTACCCTTTAGCCATCAGATGGAGGTAATATACAAAGCAAGCACTATAGCCATAAGCAGGTCTGGCGCCTCCTCTATCACAGAGCTCTCCCTGTATGGCATCCCAACCCTTTTTATCCCCTTCCCCCACGCCATACACAACCACCAGTTTTACAACGCCAAAGAAATAGAAGACATGGGAGGATCTATTACTCTTAAACAGGAAGAAGCGAACATAGAAAAGGTGGTCGAAAATCTTGAAAATTTACTCAAAAACCTTGAGGAGTTCTCTTACAAAATATCAACCCTTGCTAACCCTTTTGCTTGCAGACAAATGATAGAATACCTTATGAGATAATACGCCAGTTGTATGTAGGGACAATAAAAATTTGTGACGGTCAATAAACTATCCCTATAAAGGATAATTTTTCACTTAGCGTATATTTTAGTAAAGTATGGTATTATAATCATACGTGCAAAGGTGTTAAATGCATAAATTTGTAGATATTCTTGTTAAAACTCTTGAATACAGGGATCTATACACCAGAGGGCATACCCATAGGGGTGTTTTCTACGCTTTAAAGATCGGTGAAAGTTTAGGGCTCTCAAGTAAGGAGCTTGAATATCTATACGTAGGTGGTATGCTGCATGATATAGGAAAGATAGGTATACCAGACGTGATACTTTTGAAACCGGGAAAGCTCACAAAAGAGGAGTTTGAAATAATGAAGTTGCATGTTATATTAGGCTACCAGATGTTAAAAGACTTGGATGTACCTCCTGAAGCCCTTGATATAGTGTTATACCACCAAGAAAAGTATGACGGCACTGGCTATCCCCATGGTGCGAAAAACGGCAACATACCATTGCTTGCAAGAGTTTATACCATAGCGGATTCTTTTGAAGCTATGACCTCCATAAGGATATACAAAAAGGGCAAAACTTGGCAGCAAGCTTTTCAAGAGCTTGAAGAATTGGCTTCTATACACTTTGAACCTGATATAGTTAGGTATGCAATAAAAGCATTAGAAAGCCTAAGCTATGTAGAAGTAAATTATTCTAATATTAATACAGAAGCAGAAAAAATAAGGTGGAGTTTTTATTATATAGATGAAGCTGGTGCTATAAAGGGTGATCTGTTTTTGCCTACCTTAAAAGCCTTTATGGAGCAAAGAGATAGCTTTTGTTTAACCATATTTGATATAAAAAATTTAGCTATGATTAATATGGAAAAAGGTTGGGAAGAAGGGAACCAAGTCTTAAGAAGACTTATAGAGGCTATAAATATTCAGTGTTGTATTTCTTATGATGTAAAAGATTTAATTTTAAAATTAATTAAGGAAAATTTTGTAAATATTGAAAGTTCTGTAGTTTTTAGAATAGGAGGCGATGAGTTTGCAGTTATAGCTCCTTACATTCTCCCACAGGAGAAGGTTTTGGGGGTTGTAAATAGCATGAAAAGCATAGGTATAAATATAGACTATTTGCAGGTTCGTTTTCCCGAAGATTTTTCTACGTATAAAGAAGTTCTGGAGAAGATTTTTGCTTTTACAAAGCTTAAGCTTAATACACACCTATAACTACTCTATACACACTGTACATCATAACAATCTACCAATCACTCTTTTTGACGAAATTTAAGCCTTTTGGGAATATAATCTTCTTATGACCACAAAAGAGTTTGCACAGATCGTGGGAGGTAGCCACATAGGTGATCCTGCCCCATTTTATGGCTTTTCCATAGACAGCAGGGATATAAAGGGGGGGGAGATCTTTGTAGCCTTGAAGGGAAAAGTGCACGACGGGCACGATTTTGCCCTGGAGGCTGTTAAGAGGGGTGCTGTGGCGGTTATGTTGGAGAAAAGGTTAAACTTGCCAGAAGATGTGCCCCAAATACTTGTGGAAGATAGCCTTTTGGCTTTAAGGAGGTTTGCCCTTTTTAAGAGGGAAAACTTCAAAGGAAAGGTGATAGCCATAGCAGGCTCTGCAGGAAAGACCACCACCAAGGAGATGACTGCCTTTTTGCTTTCCAAAGTGGGTAAAACCCTAAAAACACCCAGAAATTACAACTCTCAAATAGGGGTTCCCCTTTCTGTGGCAAACTTTGAAGAGGGTGCCCACTTTTGGGTGGTGGAGTTGGGAACAAGCCAGAAGGGAGACGTGAAAAGCTTGGTGGAGATCGTCAAGCCAAACATAAGAGTAATAACCGCTATAGGAGAGGAGCACTTAGAGACCTTTGGCTGTCTTGATGATGTGGTCCTTGGCAACGGGGAAGTTTTTTATGGTATGAAGGAAGAAGATTGGGGCGTATGCCCCCATTATGTTTCCCACTGCTATGAAATTCCCAACAAGCTTACCTTTGGTGGTGATGATTTTTCTGCGAAGGATACCAAGCTTTCCCAAGAGGGCGTAGAGTTTAAGGTGAAGGGAGAAAAGGTTTTTATACCCACACCAAGCCTTGCGTTGGTGGAGAATGCCCTTTGCTGCTTTCGTATCCTTGAGGTTTTGGGCTTTAATTGGAAAGGATTGATAAATACCCTTTCGGACTTTCATCCAGTGGAGGGTAGATTTAAGCTCTACAAAAAAGGTAATCTTCTTATCATTGACGACGCTTATAACGCCAATCCGCCCTCTATGAGAATAGCCCTTAAAAGCCTTTCTCACTTTGAGAGCTACAAAAAAATAGCGGTACTTGGGGACATGTTAGAGTTAGGAGAAGGTTCAGAAAAATACCACAGAGAAATAGGAAAGCTATGCGCAAGCCACTCTATAGACCTTTGCCTTTTTTACGGAGACCATATGAGATATGCCTACGAAGAAGCTTTAAAAGAAGGTTGCAATTGTAAGTTTTTCAAAGACAAGGAAGAAATAAAGTCCCTTTTACTTAACCTTAAGGATGAAAAAACCCTTATACTCTTTAAAGGCTCCAGAGGTATGAAAATGGAAGAACTTATAGAGGAGCTTTTGGTAGCGCAGACATTCTTGCCTACAATAAAAGACAGGCTGTAAGCCTGAACTACCCCCTACAGGGGAATTTTTTACCAAGCATACATTGAAGATTTTGTGGTAAAATTAATTAAAAGGTGTAATTTTTTATGGGAGGGTAAAAGATGAGAAAGCCACATGTACAGCCTACAAACACGGAGAGAGTGGTACCAGAAGGGAAGCTTATAGTTTCAAGGACAGACTTGAGGGGTGTGATAACCTACGCCAATCCTGTCTTTATAGAGATCTCTGGATACTCGGAGGAGGAACTCCTTGGCTCTCCTCATAGTATAGTGCGACATCCCGATATGCCAAGAACAGTCTTTAAGGTTCTGTGGAGCCATATTCAAAGTGGTGATGAGTGTTTTGCCTTTGTGAAAAACATGGCAAAGGATGGCAGCTTTTACTGGGTTTTTGGCCATGTTTATCCTATCGGGGGCGGATATCAAAGCGATAGGGTGGGGGTGTCAAAAAGGGAAATTTTATCAAGTGTTATAGAGCCTTTGTATAGAAAGTTAAAGGAGATAGAAGTTTCCTATGGCTTAGAGAAGGCGGTAGAATATCTAAACAATCTGGTAAAGGAAAAGGGCTTTGAAGAGTATAATGAACTTATCTTAAGATTAGCGCTAAGATAGATGGCGGATTAGGTTCTCTAAAAATAAGCTGGAAGTTTGAATATCAAAATTTTAAATATCCTTAAAGGAATTGGTAGTACTCTCGGGCGTTGGTGCGTAAATAACTTTAGTTAAGCATGAATAAAGAATACCACAAAAGAGATCTGTAGATATCCAAAGAAGCCATCTCCCTAAGGTGTGTAGAGTTTGTTTTGAATATCTTTTTACGCACAAATGTTGACCTCCTTAGTAAAATTTTAGCAGATGCATCACAAAGGACAAGAGGAGGTTCTTAGAGAACTAAAGGCAAGCTTGGAGGGTTTAACTCAAAGAGAAGCCCAAAAGAGGCTTGAAGCATACGGCAAAAATGTACTTGAGGAGGAAAAGGAAAGCAAATTAAAGGTCTTTGTCCGGCAGTTTACCAGTCCCTTTATCCTTATACTCCTTGTGGCAGGACTTGGCGCCCTCTTTTTGGGGGATGTTAAGGATGCTATTATCGTTTATGGGCTTATAGCCGTTAACGGCCTTTTGGGCTTTTACCAGGAACTAAGGGCCATAGCCTCCATAGAGGCTTTGAGGTCAATGACCGCCTTGAAGGTAAGGGTGATAAGAGAGGGCGCAGAGAGGGAGATAGAGAGTAGCAACCTTGTACCGGGAGATATAGTCCTACTAGGTGAGGGAGATGTGGTTCCTGCAGATATAAGGCTTATAGAAAGTTTGGGGCTTTTGGTGGATGAAGCTCTTTTAACCGGTGAATCCTTACCCGTAGAAAAGGATGCAAACTTAACACTTCCAGAAGATACTCCTCTTCATAGTAGGTTTAACTGTTTGTACAAGGGTACTGTGCTTCTTCGCGGCAAGGCAATAGGTGTGGTGTTTGCCACGGGCAAAAATACAGAGCTTGGTAGGATAGCCCAAAGGGTTCAAGAAAAGTCTCCAGAAAGCCCTTTAACCAGAGCCCTTGGTGATCTTGGAAAGAGATGGATCCTTATTCTCTTAGTCCTTTTATTCCTTCTTGTCTTGGTAGGTTTTTTACAGGGAAGACCTTTGAAAACCTTGATCTTTTTCGCAGTTGCTCAGCTTGTTTCTGCGGTGCCCGAGGGGCTTCCCATAGTGGTTACCATAGCCCTTGTGGTGGGCGCTGTAAGGCTTTCAAGGGAAAAGGTCCTAGTAAAGTATCTTCCATCCGTGGAAACCCTTGGAAGCGCCACCTATATATGTTCTGACAAAACAGGCACCATAACCCTTGGAAAACTAAGGGTACAAGATTACGTGGCTTACGATAAAAGAAGACTCTTTTTGGCCTCTGCCCTTTGCAACGATGCGGACGGTTCAAAGGGGGATCCCTTGGAAGTAGCCCTGCTTAACTGGTTAGAAAGGGAAAGGGTGAACTGGCAAGCTTTGAGAAAACTTTACGAAAGGCTATGGGAACATCCCTTTGATACAAAGAGAAGGTTAATGGCAGTTATAGTACCTGACAACAATGATCAGTTTGACTTTTATGTAAAGGGTGCCCTTGAGAGTTTATCTTCTATGTGTGAAAAGCAATGTCCTAAGGAAATTTGGGAAGCTCACAATATTATGGCGGAAAAAGGGTTGAGAGTTCTTGCCTTTGGCTATGCCAAGCTTGAAGAGATTCCAAAGGAGGTAGATGAGGTAAAGATAAAGATTGTAGGGCTTGTAGGCTTTTTAGACCCTCCAAAGGAAGGGGTAAAGGAGGCAGTCCAAATTGCAAAGTCGGCAGGCATAAGGGTGATAATGATAACAGGCGATAACCTTCTTACCGCAAGGGCTGTAGCCAAGATGGTGGATATCTACCAAGATGGAGATGTAGCCCTTGAGGGCAAGGATCTTGAAAAATACAGGGACGAAGAACTGTATCAGCTTCTTAAAAAGATAAGGGTGGTGGCAAGGGCTACGCCCGAGGATAAATACAGGATAGTGAAGGTTTTACAATCAAGGGGTGAGACAGTTGCAGTGACGGGAGACGGAGCCAACGATGCACCGGCGCTAAGGGTTGCCGATTTAGGTATAGCCATGGGCTCTGGCTCTCAGGCAGCAAAGGATGCAGGCAAGATGATTATATTGGACGATAACCTTGCCATAATAGTAAATGCTATAAGGAGGGGAAGGCTTATAGCCAACAACATAGCCAAGGTGATAAGGTATCTTCTTTCTGCAAACTCCTTTCAAATTTTCTACAACTCCCTTGCCATACTAACAGGGCTACCTCTACCCCTATATCCAACCCAGATCCTTTGGATAAACTTGGTGACCGATGGCGTGCAAGACAAGGCTTATCCCTTTACCAAGTACGAAGGAAATCCCATGAAGGAAAAGCCAAAAGATCCCATAAAAACCTTCCTTGGAAAAAGGCAAATCTTAACAGTAGCCTATAACGGCATCCTTATGGCGATAGCCCATTATCTACTTTTCCTATATCTCCTCAAAGAATATCCCTATGAGTTATCCCTTACCATAAGCTTTACCTCGGCGGTTGTAAGTCAATGGGCGGTTGGTATTCAAGAGATCTCACAAAAGCCCTTTTTAAGAAATCCTATGGAGCATATAAAGTTAAACCCTTATGCATTCCTGGGTATATCCATAGGTGCCCTACTGCAAGCCTTGGCGGTTTATGTACTTTCCGACTATTTTCACACGGTCAGCATATCCTTAGAGATGATGCCTTATGTCTTTTGTGTGCCTGTGCTCACCTTCTTTGGAATAGAGTTTAGGAAGTGGATAATGCAAAGATAGGCTCCACCAAGGGTTCCACCTTGAGTTTTTTTAGGGCTTCTATCCCGTAAGGGCATTCCCCTTGAGGGATCTTTATATAGTCCCCCTCCATAGACCTCCAGCGGTTTATGACCTTATAGACTTTTAAAAACTTTAAGGATTTTTCTATATGCTCTGATTCTTGCAAAGACAAAGGCTCTTCGTTAGCAACGGCAAAGATTAAACTTCTTTCCTTCAAAAGGTCTAAAAGCTCTTCTATCCTCCTTTTCCTATTTATGATGAGTTCCAAGAGGCTGTCCTTCCTTCCCATAAAGGCTTCAAGCCTTTCCCTATCCTTTGCCAGCTTATACAAAAACATAAACCACCCCTTTACCATATGTGCGGTTTCAAAAAGCCTTAGCATCTGACCTGTGGGTGCAGAATCCACCACCACGTAGGAGTACTCCCTTGTTAAGTCCAAAAGATAATCCAACACTGCAGTTTCAAGGGCTGTGGGGGAATGTCTTAGGTATTTAGAGTACTCCTTTAGCCCCGACCTAAGGTGGGGCAAGAGCTCTCCAAGATTAGAGAGAACTCTTTGGGTATAACTTTCTACCAAATCTTCTGCAGAAAGCTCCAAGGCGTAAAGTTGTTCCTTTACATGTTTTACCTTTGGACCTATGGGTATGTTTAATATACCCGATAGGGAGTGGGCTGGATCTATTGAGATCAAAAGGGTTTTATCCCTTTCCGATAGCTTTAAAGCTGTAGCACAGGAAAGGGTACTTTTGCCCACACCCCCTTTGCCACCAAAGAAAACAAGGGCTTTTAACAGCACGGCATAAAATCCAAGCCACTTTTTTCTATACCAAGGCTTTTGTGCCAAAGATGGAACTCATTAAGCATGTATGGGTAAAGGTCTATAGCGTATATGCCCAAGGGATTATCCAAGCCAAAATAATCAAGGAAAAGGGAGATTATAAGGAGGTCCCTCAGGTAGGATTGAGAGACTTCCACAGGCTTTTTAAAGTGTAGCTCTATAAAGCTTTTAAAAAACTCTCTCATTTAAGAGATAGTACCCATTTGGCAAGGTCTTTTGCCTCTTCTTCTGTCACATTTTGAGGCGGCATGGGCACATTACCCCATTCACCAACTCCACCACTTTTAATTCTCTTGGCTAAGTGGTCCACAGCATCTGCCTGCCCGGCAAGCTTCTTAGCCACTTCCTTAAAGGCAGGTCCTACCTTCTTGGCGTTTACATCGTGGCAAGCAAAACAGCCCTTTTGTTGGGCAAAGGCTTGCATATCCTTTGCTGGAGCTTGGCTTTCTTGTTTGGGAGCTTCTGCTGGCTTTTGTTCCTCTGCAGGCTTTTGTTCTTGAGTTGGCTGTTCCGCTGGCTTTTGTTCAGCTTGTGGCTGGACTTGCTGTGCAGGTTGTTCTGCAGGCTTTTGTTGACAGGAAAAGGCAAACAAAGATCCTGCTATTGCCAAAAATACGTACTTTTTCATCTTCTACCTCCTGATTTTTACATTATATCAAGGACTTTTATACGCTAAGTGAAAAATTATTCCTTGTATGGGTAGTTCATGAACCACCACAAAAAATTTAAAATTCAGGTAATTCAGGCTTCCAGCCTGTCCTTTATCGCAGGCAAGGATGCCTGCGCTACCGATGAAAGAGGTTTCTCACCCGGCGTATCTACCATCGAATACTCTTTATAAATGCCTTAAAGAACTCTTGGATAAAGGCTACAAAAAGGCAAGGGAAGTTTTTCCCTTCTACTTAGACCTTTATAAATCCATCCGACTGATATCAAAAAAGGTTAAGCCTTTTGGTTATGTTTGCTTTATAGTGGGAAGTAGGAAAGTTAAAGGATTAGAACTTCCCACAGATATAATAACCGTTGATTTTTTCCAGTCTGAAGGATTTGAACACGTAAAAACTATCGTAAGAGAGATCTCAAACAAAAGAATGCCTTTATTAAGTTCTCCGTCCAACATAAAGGGAAACGTAGATTTCACCATGAGATATGAGTATATCGTTATATTAAAAAAGCTTTAAACAGCCTTTAGCATAAGCTCCCTTTTTCTTCTTACAAAATCCTTTATACCCTTTACATCTCTTGCGTTCAG
>JBKBRK010000054.1:0-9483 GCA_046292245.1 Aquificaceae bacterium | reverse complement strand
TAAAAGAGTTAAGGCTTGGAACTCCTTATACCAGCATAGTGCCCGTGGTGGGCAGGGATGTAAAAGAAGCCCTTTTCTTTTACTTTGATCAGTCGGAACAAACAAGGACCTATATAGATATGTTTGTAAAGGTTGAAGGAGAAAAGGTTAAAGAGGCTTGCGCTTACTTGGTGCAGGTCTTGGGTGGTGCAAAGGAAGGGTCTATTCGTAAGATAGAAGAGAACATAAAAAACCTTAGCCTTGAAAACCTTAGACCAGAGGATATAGCTGTGGCAATCCTAATAGATATGGAGCCAAGGCTTATAGGTCTAAAGGAGGTGGATTATTACTGTCCTTGTTCCGAAGAGGTAGCAAGGGCAAGTCTTTTGCTTTTGGAGGAAGAAGAGCTCAACGACCTTTTGAAGGAAGGACCCGCCGAGGTGGTTTGTAAGTTTTGCAAAAGAGTATACCGATTTAACAAGGAACAACTTATGATATAATTTTTCTTACAAGTCCGCACCTTTCCCCTTTGGGTTGCCCTTTAAGGGTCTGGGAAAGGGTGGCAAAACCCAAGGAGGTTAAAGATGGCAGTGATATTTATGAGAGATCTCTTGGAGGCTGGTGTCCATTTTGGACACTCAAAGGGAAGATGGAACCCAAAAATGGCTCCTTTGCTTTATGGAGTTCGCAATGGCATCCACATAATAGACCTAAACAAGACGGTTATCTACCTTGAACAGGCATACCACTTTGTAGCAGACAGCGTAGCCCAAGGTGCAGAGGTTCTCTTTGTGGGAACAAAGAAGCAAGCAAAGGATGTAATAAGGGAAGAGGCAGAAAGGGCAGGAGTGCCCTACGTAAATGAAAGATGGGTTGGTGGGCTTCTTACCAACTTTAGGACTGTACGTAAAAGTATCCAAAAGCTTATTACCCTTGAGAGGATGGAAGCAGAGGGCGTTTTTGATGTTTTGCCCAAAAAGGAAGTAAGAGAGTTAAAAAGAAAAAGGGAGAGACTTAGGAAGCTATACGGCGGCATTGTTAATATGCAAAGACTTCCCAACATCCTTTGGATTGTGGATACAGTAAGGGAAGATATAGCTGTCCAAGAGGCAAAAAAGCTGGGTATTACGGTGGTTGCTATAGCAGATTCTAACTGCGACCCAGACCTTATAGACTATCCTGTGCCCGGAAACGACGACGCCATAAAGTCTATAAAAATCCTTACTTCAAAGATAGCAGATGCCATAATAGAAGGTAAGCAAAGAAGGGAAAGCCTTGGAGAGGGCGCCATTGAAGTGTCCAAGAGAAGGGTTATCACCGTGGAAGAAGAAGAAAAGGCTCTGTTCCAAAGGGCTATGGAAATGTCCGACAAGTACGAGTATATAGATAAGGGAGCGGAAGAGGAAGAATAAAAAAAGGAGGTAGAGAGATGATAACCGCCGAGATGGTAAAAACTCTTAGAGAGATGACTGGGGCTGGAATGCTTGAGTGTAAAAAAGCCCTTGAAGAAGCGGGTGGGGACCTTGAAAAGGCAAAAGAGATACTTCGTATAAGAGGTCTTGCCAAAGCGGACAAAAAGGCAGGAAGGGAAACAAAAGAGGGTATAATCTACGCCTACGTTTCCGAAGACAGAAAGAAGGGAGTCCTTTTGGAGCTAAACTGTGAAACAGACTTTGTGGCAAAGAATGAACACTTTGTGGAGCTTGCCTTAAACCTTGCAAAGCACATAGCAGAAACTCCAGAAAATGCAAATAGGTCAGGTGCTGGAGAAGACATAGCCACCCAGAAATTCCTTGGTACCACCGTGGGAGACCTTATAAAATCTGTTATAGCAAAGATAGGTGAAAACATACAGCTTAGAAGGTTCGTGAGGTACGACGCAGAAGGCTTTGTGCATGCCTATGTGCACGGAATAGGAAAGGTGGGGGTCCTTTTGGAATACAAAGCTCCAGAGGTTAACCAAGAAGTGTTGAGGGTGGTCCAAGATGTGGTTCTCCAAATAGCGGCTATGAAGCCTGAGTTTGTTAGCATAGAAAGCGTGCCTGCCGATGCTCTTGAAAGGGAGAAAAAGATACTCTCCGAGCAAGCAAGACAAGAAGGTAAACCCGAAAACATCATAGAAAAGGTGGTAGAAGGTAGGTTAAAGAAGTTCTACCAAGAAAAGGTCCTATTGGAACAGCCCTTTATAAAGGAAGAGAAAAAGACCGTAGGGCAATACCTAAGGGAAAGTGGTACTGGCGCTCAAGTGGTTAGATTTGTGAGGTTTGAAGTGGGTGGTGCCTGATGGAGGAGGCGCCTTTATATAAAAGGGTACTTTTAAAGCTCTCTGGAGAAGCTTTTTCTGGGGATCAAGATTTTGGTATTGACCCAAAATTTCTTAACTACATAAGCCATGAGATAAAAAGCGTCTATGACCTTGGTGTTCAGATAGCAATTGTAATAGGCGGAGGAAACATCTTTAGAGGCGTGGAGGGGTTGGAAATAGGCATAGACAGAGCCACCGGTGATTACATGGGCATGCTGGCAACGGTTATAAACGCCCTTGCCCTACAGTCTGCCCTTGAGAGGATAGTGCAGATCCCCACTCGTGTGTTATCTGCCATAGATATGAGGCAAGTGGCAGAGCCCTATATAAGAAGGAGAGCCATAAGACACCTTGAAAAGGAAAGGGTGGTTATCTTTGCCGCAGGCACGGGAAACCCCTTTTTCTCCACAGACACTGCAGGAGCCCTAAGGGCTATAGAGATAGGTGCAAACCTTCTCATAAAAGCCACCAAGGTGGATGGTATATACACAGAAGACCCAATAAAAAACCCAAAGGCGGAGTTCATAGAGGAGATATCCTACCTTGAAGCCATAAACATGGGCTTGAGGGTTATGGACTATACAGCCATGACCCTATGCAAGGAAAACCAACTACCCATACTTATCCTTAATCTTAAAAAGCCCGGCAACCTTTTAAAAGCCATAAAGGGTGAAAGGGTGGGATCTTTGGTAAGATGATGGAGGTGGCAAGATGATGGAGGAGATCTTTAAAAGCACAGAAGAGGATATGAAAAAGGCGGTAAACTACTTTAAAAATGAGACAGCGGGCCTTAGAACCGGTAGGGCAAGCACATCCCTTGTGGAAGAGTTAAAGGCAGAGTACTACGGCTCAAGGGTACCTTTAAAACAGCTTGGTAGTATTAGCGTAAGCGATGTAAATCAAATAACTATTCAAGTTTGGGACAACAACGCCCTTTCAAGCATAGAAAAAGCCATTATGGAAAGCTTAAACCTAACACCCCAAAGACAGGGCAATATTCTTAGGATAACCCTTCCACCCCTTACCCAAGAGAGAAGGAAAGAATTAACAAAGATGCTTCACAAGATGGCGGAAGAGGCAAGGGTGGCAATCAGAAACATAAGGAGGGATGCAAAAGACCTTATAGAAGACCTTGAAGGAGTATCCGAGGACGAGAAAAAAAGAGCCTTGGACAGACTTCAAAAGCTTACCGATAAATACATAGAGGAGATAAACCATTTAGCGGAGATCAAAGAAAAAGAGATTATGGGCGTTTAGTGGTGTATATTATTACCTATGGATTTGCCCGAACTTTTGATAATCCTTGCCGTTGCCTTTATTTTCCTTGGTCCCGAGAAGATGGTGGAGGTTGCCACCAAGCTTGGTGAGTTTTTAAGAAAGATAAGGGAAACTTGGGACGAATTAAGATACCAACTATACTTAGAAAACATCAACAGGAAGATCATGGAAGAGACCAAGGATATGGACTATAATACTCCAAGCCCCAATCAAATGGAGGAGGCAAAAGAAGAGGATGGAACATCGGGAACTTCCCAGGATGCCCCTGACGGAGCATCTGAGGGAGCTAAGAAGCAGGTTGATTAAATCCATATTAGCCTTCCTTGTAGGAACAGGCATAGCCTTCTACTTTGCCAGCTATATCTTTGAGATCCTAAAAGAACCTGTAAAAAGATCCTATCCAAAAGTGGAATTAATTACCCTATCACCCACCGAGCCCCTTTTTATACTCCTTAAAATCTCTGTGGTTTTTGGTTTTATACTTTCTTTGCCTGTTATTTTGTACCAGCTTTGGAGGTTTGTGGAGCCTGCCTTGTACCCCAATGAGAAAAGGCTTATAGTGCCCCTTACCTTCTTTTCCATAGTGCTGTTTTTGCTTGGCGGTGCCTTCTCTTACTTTGTAGCCCTTCCAATGGCTCTTAAGTTTCTTTTGGGTATAGGGCTTTCACAGCTTCAGGCTACACCCTTTTTGTCGGTAAATCTTTATATATCTTTCCTTTTGAAGATGATCATAGGCTTTGGTATAGCCTTTGAGCTTCCTGTGGTTATATACCTTCTCCAAAGGGCTGGTGTTGTAAGCGAAGCCCAGCTAAAGGCCTTTAGAAAGTACTTTATAGTGATTGCCTTTGTGGCGGGTGCTTTGATAGCCCCCGACGTAACCACTCAAGTTTTGATGGCTATTCCCCTAATACTACTCTATGAGATATCCCTATGGGTGGGTAAAATTGGAAGGAAGAAGGAAAAATCCCTTCAGGTGGTAAAACAATGAAGGTATTTATCACAGGATCAACGGGCTTTGTGGGCAGGTATGTGGTGGAAGAGCTATTAAACAAGGGCTATGAGGTGGCTTGTCTTGTTAGGAATGAAGAAAAGGCAAAAAGACTTTTCGGTGAAAGGACAAGGATCTACAAGGTGGACTTTGAAGGTTTAGCTTCTCTTAGAAAAGCCTTTGAAGAGTTCCAGCCTGATTATCTTATACATCTTATAGGCATACTTTTTGAGGACAAAAGGCAAGGTCAAAGCTTTATGAGGGTGCACTACCTTTATTCAAAAAACCTTTACGAAGTTTCTAAGGAATATGGCAGGATTAAAAAGGTTGTTCATATGAGTGCCCTCGGCACCCACAAGGATGCTCCTTCCATGTACCATCGCACCAAGTATATGGCAGAGGAGGAGTTAAAAAAGTACGGTATTCCTTACTCTATAATGAGGCCTTCCCTTATTTTGGGACCAGAACAAAAGCTTTTTTATGATATGTGGCATATTACCAAGTACATGAGAATTATGGCATTGCCGGGTGGAGGCTCCTATTTATTTCAGCCCGTGGATGGTAGGGATGTTGCCTGTGCCTTTGTGAAAGCTTTGGAGGTCGAGGAGAATAAGGTTTATGAGGTTTGTGGAAGTAGAAGGGTAAGCTTCAAAGAGCTTCTTGAAGACATCTTTGACTATTGGAAAAGAAGGGTACTTTTCCTGCCACTTCCCAAAAGCTTTATGTACTTGGGAGGGCTTTTGGTAGAAAGGATATTACAGCCACCGCCCTTTAGCTCAGACCAGATGCTTATGATGTGGAGGGATAATGTATGCGGGCTAGACCAAGAGGTGGAAAGTCAAGGTGTGCAAAAACTCTGCGGAAGGGACCCTATACCTTATGAGGAGTCCCTTAGTTGGAGTTTGAAGGAGTTTGAGAGGTTGATAAATGCCTGACTTGTCTGTTGAGCTTTTTGGCATAAGGTTTAAAAACCCCGTGTGGGTGGCTTCGGGCACATTTGGCTATGGAATTGAAGCCCTTGAGCTCTATGATATATCCAAGCTCGGTGCCATAGTTACAAAGGGCATATCTCTGAAGCCAAGGGAGGGAAACCCTCCCGAGAGGATAGCGGAGACGCCCTGCGGTATGCTAAATTCCATAGGCTTGCAAAACCCGGGAGTGGAAGGCTTTCTGAAAAAGATCTATCCAGAGATAAAAAGGATAGATACATACTTTATAGCCAACGTCTTTGGTGAAGAAGAGGAAGAGTATGTAGAGGTTTGCCTTGCCCTTGAGGAGGCAGAGAGGATTGTAGCTTATGAGCTTAACGTTTCCTGTCCCAATGTAAAGAAGGGTGGCATGCTCTTTGGGCATGATCCGGAGGTTCTAAGAAGGCTTATAGAAAAGGTAAAAGCTAAGGTTAAAAAACCAGTGCTTGTAAAGCTATCTCCCAATACGGGAGATGTAAAGGGCTTTGCCAAGGTATGCATAGAGGCTGGAGCTGATGGCCTTGTCCTTATAAACACACTGCTTGGTATGAAGATAGATGTGAAGTCTCAAAGACCGGAGCTTTCCACCAGAATGGGTGGTCTTTCTGGTCCTGCCATACTTCCCATAGCTGTTAGGATGGTTTGGGAGGTCTTTGATGGGTTTGGCTATTCTGTACCCATAATAGGTGTGGGAGGTATCTACGATACCGATTCTGCCCTACAGCATATACTCGCTGGAGCCTCCTCCATCCAAGTGGGTACTGCCAATTTCTTTGACCCCTATGCACCCTTGAAGATCCTTGAGGGTATAGGGGAGTATATGAGAGAAAGGTCTGTAGAAAAATTCACCCACCTTGTGGGCAGGGCTCATTCCCTTGAGGTAAGGGCTTGAAGTATTCTGCTTTTTACTATAATTTTTTTGGTGAATAATTTCGTAAAGGTACTCTACCTATTTCAGAAGCCAGTCAGGAGGTTTGTGAGTTGAGAACTATGCTTTCATATACACCAACAATTTCATAAAAAAAAGCTCAAAGATTTCTTTTAAACAAACCAAAACATCCTCGATGTTTGGTCATGTGGGAAAGCCAAGGCATATAATAGAGCATCTTGAAAGAATTAGAAGTATTCAAGATAAAACAGGTGGTTTTACCGCCTTTATTCCTTGGACCTTCAAGAAGGGAAACACAGAACTTGATCACCTACAAGAAGCCTCCTCCAACTACTATCTTAAGGTACTTGCCATCTCAAGAATATACTTGGATAACTTCAAAAACATTCAAAGCTCCCACGTGACCCAAACTATGCAAATAGGTGTTATAGGACTTCACTTTGGGGCAAAGGACCTTGGAAGTGTTATGATAGAAGAGAAGGTTATATCCTCTACCTCTTACAAAGTTAGCGTTCCAAAGGTGGAAGATATGGCAGAAGCCATAAGGTTTGTAGGCTTTATCCCAGCCCAAAGGGACACTTATTACCGCATAGTTAGGATCTTTTACTAAGAAAAGAGGTTAACAATATCCTCCAACAGACTATCTCTGTTTTCCTTGGTTATTTCCAAAAGGACTGCACCCTTTAATCTTCTTATTTCTGCCACAAGGGGATCCACATCCCTTATGGGTATGGTAATAAGAAGGTCCTTTGAAGGATGATAAATCAAAGCTCCTATAAGCTCTTTAAAGGGCTTTGAAAAGAGCTCCATCTTCCCCACCTCATCTACTACCACTATCTTCCTTTCTCCAAGGGCTTTTTGTAAAATCGGCAAGGCGAGATTTTCAAACCTTTGGACATTAACTCCATAAGAACCTACTAAGTGCTTTGATGTAAAGGTTTTACTGGCAAAAAGAAGGCTTTTTCCTTCTGTGGTTGTTATCTTAAAGCCCGTGCGTTTTCTACTCTCTGGATCTCTTACCTCTTCTGTCCAAAAGCCTATAACCTTATCTTTGCCTACGGTCTTTACAAATTTTTTAATAAGGGTTGTCTTTCCTACGCCGGGCTCTCCGGTAATGATTACCTTCATAGGTCTTGTAAGGCAAAAACCTTTAGCCTTCCACCCTTTTCCTTGTATGCTTTTATAGCCAAAAGCATAGCATAACCACCACGCACTGTAGTGGTATAGGGCACCTTATACTGTACTGCGGACCTTCTTATGTAGTAGGCATCGCTCCTTTCTTTTCTTCCAGTGGGTGTATTTATTATTAGGTCTATCTCTTGGTTCTTTATCATATCCACCACGTTGGGCCTGCCTTCTGATACCTTCAATACGTGCTTTACTCCAAGGCCTTTCTCCCTTAGAAATCTATATGTACCGCTTGTGGCATAAACCTCAAAGCCCAGATCCAAAAAGTCTCTTACAAGGTCTATAATTCTTTGCTTATCTCTGTCTGCTACACTTATAAAAACTTTGCCCGTTAAAGGAAGCCTATTTCCACTTGCCAGCTGAGCCTTGTAGTATGCAAGGCCAAAGTCTTCTGCAATGCCCATAACCTCTCCTGTGCTTTTCATCTCTGGACCAAGGACTGGGTCTTCTTCGGGAAACCTGTTCCAAGGAAAGACCACCTCTTTAACGGAGTATATTCCTTTATCCGCTGGCATAAAATCGCTGGCAAAATGGGCTTGCCCTTTTGCTAATCTTTCAAAAACCTCCGGCACCAGATCCCTTAACTTTTTACCTATGCCTATTAGAGCAGATAACTTGGCAAGGGGATAGCTTATGGTTTTGCTAACAAAGGGAACAGTCCTTGAAGCCCGTGGATTTACCTCCAAAACATAAACTTCTCCCTCTTTGACGGCAAACTGAAGGTTTACAAGACCCTTTACCTCAAGGGCTTTTGCTATAAGCTTTGACTGTTTTTTAATCTCCTCTACTACGTCCTTTGTTAAGGTGTAAGGGGGTATGCTCGCCGCACTGTCCCCCGAATGTACTCCCGCTTCTTCAATATGCTCCATAACGGCACCTATGAGATAACTCTCTCCGTCCCCTATGGCATCCACATCTACTTCTACGCTATCGGAAAGGTACTTATCTATCAAAATAGGCCTTTCATAGCTAACACTTACCGCCTCTTCAAGGTAGGCAATCAGCTCCTCCTCATCATAAACTATTCTCATAGCCCTACCACCAAGCACGTAAGAAGGTCTAACAAGGACAGGATAGCCAAGCTCCATGGCTATTTTTGTAGCCTCTTCCTTGGTCCTTGCAGTACCGCTCGGCGGCTGCTTTATGTTAAGGAAGTTTATAAGCTCTCTAAAAAGCTCCCGGTCTTCTGCCTTATCTATGCCTTCCGGAGGTGTTCCCAGGATATTTACATTCAGATTTTGAAGGGGCATAGACAATTTTAAAGGAGTTTGGCCACCAAACTGTAGAAATACTCCATCAGGCTTTTCTCTGCGAATAACCTCAAGCACGTTTTCAAGGACTATGGGCTCAAAGTACAGAACGTCTGCCGTATCATAATCGGTGGATACCGTTTCGGGATTGCAGTTAAGCATTATGGTTTTTATTCCTTCATCTTTTAGGGCAAAGACCGCATGCACGCAAGCATAGTCAAACTCAATACCTTGACCTATCCTATTGGGACCACTTCCAAGGATTAAAACCTTTTTCATTAAAGTTTATATTTTAACACTTATACGTTGGGTATGAAATATCCCTTTTTATTTGCTAATCTTCTATGACTTTAGCATAGGGGCATGAATTGACGAAAAACTTCTTGAGTTTTAAGATTATAGACATGAGAAAGCTGTTGTTAGCTTTCACATTAATAAGTTTCTTTAACTTGAGCCATGCCAAAGAAGTACCCTATACACAAGAGGATAGGGATAGGCTTATAAGGGTTGAGGTGAAAGTGGAAGCTTTGGATAAGCGTATGGATATTATGCAAAAGCAGATTGACGACCTCAAAACCTTTATGCTCTGGGGCTTTGGTATTCTCTTTGGTGGCATGGGTATTTTAATAGGCTTGGTG
>JBKBRK010000053.1:0-9768 GCA_046292245.1 Aquificaceae bacterium | reverse complement strand
TTGAGGGTTTATGGAGATGGTGTTATAGTATCCTCTCCAACGGGCTCCACCGCCTATGCCCTTTCAGCAGGAGGTCCCATAATTTATCCTATGTCGGAAGCTTTGCTTTTTGTACCCATATGCCCCCATACCCTATCCAACAGACCTTTGGTCTTGCCACCCTCTTTTGAGATAACCTTTAAAAACCTCTCAGAAGGTGCCTACCTTACCCTTGACGGCCAAGAGGGCTTAAGCTTAAAAAAAGGGGATAGTGTGGTGGTCAAAAAGTCTGACTTTTACTGTTTTATGTACCCAAATCCAGAAAGAAGCTTTTTTGAGATACTAAGGGAGAAGTTAAGATGGGGATGAGGATGTTTCAAAAATTCCAATTTAAAACTATGCTAAAATGGCATTGGTGGGCTTTGGTGCATAAATTTTCAAAAGGGCTACAATCAATAACTTAAACGAGGTAGATTTTTCCAGCTTATAAGCTTGCCAATTGACTTATAAAATAGGAATATCAAGGGTTTCTCCGAAGTTCCTTTAACGGATTTATTCACCAATGCCAGTTCAGGCTTCCAGCCTGTATTTTTACCGCAGGCAAGGATGCCTGCGCTACCGATGAAAAGGGAATTTCTCACCCGATGTATAGATAGCATATTGAAAATCTATATTAAAAGACGATATTTATTAAAAGAGGATCGGGCTATGGGAAAGGAATTGTTTGATTTGGAAGACCTACTTTTTAAGAGTGCCTACAAAGAGATAGAGGAAAGGTATGAAGAAGTTATGCAGATATACGCCCACGATCCAGAAATTAGAAACATAGCCAACAGTATAAGGGGCATGTGTGATTACATAATGAAGGTTTATAAGGACATACCAAACCCAGAGAAAAAACTGGATGAAAGCCTTTATACCACCTTGTACCAAGTGTTAAAAGACCTAAGCCTTACCCTATACGACTTATCCATAGCAGAGGGCGAACAAATATACTACGTTATCTCCAGCGCCTACCAAAAGCTAAACGGAGCAAATAACCTATTGGAGAAATTTTAAGGCGGTTTGTTAATTATTCAAGCTTAGGGTAATGCGGTTTAGCTTTTACTAAACTTTTGAGCAATATTATGCTATAATCAAGAGGGGATGGGGACTAAAAAAGTAGAAATCTTTAAGATCAACGATTCAAAGGTTCCAAAGTTGTATGTCTACGAGATAGAGGTAAAAAACAAGGAAAAACTTGTAGAGATAGGTAATAAATTGCCATTACTTTGGCGTGCTTTTTTAGCCAAAGATTCTTCATCCCAAGTATAAAATTTATATTACTATGAAAGTTTCTTCTTTTACCTTGGGATGTCGGAGCAATTACTTTGATACGGAGTTTATGCTAAACCAGTTTAGAAAAAAGGGCTATCAGGTTGTGGAAGATATAGCGGATGTGTATATTGTAAATACGTGTACTGTGACGGCGGAAGCGGATAGGTCTTCTCGTCAGGCTCTTCGCAGGTTGAAAAGAAAAAACCCAAAGGCTATACTCGTAGCCACCGGTTGCTATGCACAGGTCAATCCCCAAGCCCTTATGCAGATGCAAGAAGTGGATTTAGTAGTAGGTAATTCCCACAAACATAGGATCGTAGAAATCCTTGAAGACTATCTTCAAAACAGGACTGGAAGGCTTTTTGTGGATAACCTTTTCAAACAGTCAAAGCTTGAGGGTTTTGACCTTATAACCTACTTTGAAAAGGCAAGACCCTTTATAAAGGTACAAGAGGGCTGTAATAGGTTTTGCACCTTTTGTGTTATACCTCACGCCCGTGGTAAGGTAAGAAGCGTGCCCTTGGAAAAGGTTGTAAAGGAAGTGGAGCTTTTGTCCCAAAGGGGCTTTCAGGAGGTAGTTATCACGGGTACCCAGCTAACCCAGTACGGATGGGATCTTGGCACAAGCTTGTATGAGCTTTTAAAGGAGTTGGTAAAGATAAAGGGCATTGAGCTTATAAGGCTTTCCTCCCTGTATCCCACGGAGATGGGAAACCTTTTAGACCTTATAACCTCCGAAGAGAAGATAGCCCCTCATTTTCACCTTTCCCTTCAAAGCGCTTCAAACCGCATTCTTGAGCTTATGAAGAGGGAATACAAAGTGGAAGATTATATAAAACTTGTGGAAGCCATAATATCCAAAAGACCTATAGCCTCCATAGGCACCGATATCATAGTGGGCTTTCCTTCAGAAAAAGAAGAAGACTTTATACAAACTTACAAGGTTCTTGAAGATTTACCTATAGCCTACATGCATATATTCCCCTACTCCGACAGGATCCATACAAAAGCTACACAAATGAAGGATAAAATACCTCCCCCTGTAAAGGAGGAAAGGGCAAAGCTTCTAAAGGCATTGGATTCAAGAAAAAGAGAAGAGTTCTATAATAAAAACCTTCAAAGGGAGTTGAGAGCTACGGTTATTGGGAAAAACAGGCTACTTACAGAAAACTACATACAGGTGGAAAGGGAAAGCAACGAAAGGGTGGGAAGTGTGATTAAAATAAAGCTCTAATATGGAGAAAAGGCTTTACCTTCTTAGACATGCTCAAAGCGAGTACAACGAAAAGGGCATATTCCAAGGTAGGCTAAACAGCGACCTTACCCCCCTTGGCTTTGTGCAGGCAAGGCTTTCTGCCCAAGAGCTTTTGGACAAAAACCTACAGGTTATCTACTCCTCTCCACAAAAAAGGGCTTACAAGACAGCTTTAACCGTTGCAGATGTGCTTGGGCTTGAGGTGATAGTGGATGACCGCATAAGGGAGATGTCCTTTGGAGTTTATGAGGGTAGAAACTTTTGGGAGCTTATGGAGAAGGAAGGGCATATGCTAAGGGCTTGGCTTTCCAATCCTTTGAAAAATTCCCTACCCACCCAGGAAAGCATGGAGGAGTTTAAAGAAAGGGTGGAAAGTTTTTTGAAGGATGTTATTCAAAATCCCTACGAAAACATACTTATAGTAGCCCATGGGGGCACCCTTCATGCCTTGGTTTGTCTTTCTTTGGGCCTTGGGCTTGAAAACCTTTGGAACATACACATGGACAACACAGGCTTTACCCTTCTTGTTTATAAGGATGGTAAGTTTGAACTAAAATATCTCAACAGGCTTTGCCATAGGGATAGTCTTTGAGAAGCTCCTGGCAACCAAAAAATTCTAAAATTCTACCCTCTTGAGAAAATTCAATCTTTATGGTGCATTGGCAAAAGTCCAAACCTTCAGCCCATTCTACAACAAGCACTCCCTTACCTGCAAACTCCAAAAGGTCTATATCCTTTGCCCTGTATAGGTCTGCGTGGATGAGGGGTCCCTTTTGGGTGGGATATTCATTTACAAGGATAAAGGTGGGGCTTCTTACTTGGTAGCCTTCAAGAATGCCCATACCCTTGGCTATACCCTTTACCAAGGTAGTCTTTCCTGCACCAAGCTCCCCAACAAGGCAGATAATTTCATTTCCCTTTAAAAGCCTTCCTATAGCTTCTCCAAGCCTTAGGGTTTCACCTTCGGAGGTGGAAATTATACGCATGCGTGTTATATTATAAACACTATGGAATATTTCTTTTTCCCAGACGTTTACGCGGATAGGAATCTGATAGATCATTATGTGATCTCCTTCAAGCTAAAAGATAAAAGCTGTGTAGAAACAAGAGAGTGGGAAGGTAGGGAGTACATAGTGAAGGTTCTTGATTGGGAAAGCTTTAAAAAAAGTGCCTACGATATAGTGCTATATGAATATGGGGATGAAGTGGGAAGATTTTCTGACGTGGAGATTGCCCTTTCGGAAGCTTATAAGATGGCATGTATAGACGCAGGCAGGCAACTTCCAAAAACCATAGAGCCAGCCCTTGGCATAGGAAACCCTCCTATGGAGGTTTTAGAAAGGGTATTTCCCCTTGATTACAAGCTTGAAGCCTTTCCCAAAGACCTTGACAAATACCTGGAAAACCTTGTAAAAAACCTTGAAACAGAAACTCCAGAATGGGAAGCGGACGATGACGAAATATCTTTCTGACCTTTTGGAAGAGCTTACTCCAAAGAGGATAGTGGAAGAGCTTGACAAGTACATAGTAGGTCAAGAGCAGGCAAAGAAGGCAGTGGCCATAGCCCTCAGGAACCGCTGGAGAAGGCAAAAACTACCAGAAAACATAAGGGATGAAGTGGCTCCAAAGAACTTGCTTATGATAGGTCCTACGGGAGTGGGAAAGACAGAGATAGCCCGCAGGATAGCCCAGCTTATAAAGGCTCCCTTTGTAAAGGTAGAAGCCACCAAATATACAGAGATAGGCTATGTGGGAAGAGATGTGGAGTCTATGGTAAGGGAGTTGGTGGAAGTGTCTTATCAGATGGTAAAGCAGGAAAAGATGCAAGAGGTTAAAGAAAGGGCAAAAAGGTTGGCAGAGGAGAGGCTTTTAGACTACCTTGTACCCCAACAACTGGCTTTTGGAACAAGAAGCCCTCAAGAGGTGGGAAAAAGGGAGGAGATCAGGGAAAGGCTTAAAAGGGGAGAGCTAAACGATAAAACCGTTGAGGTGGATGTGCAGGAAAAGGTTGCCCCCTTGATAGGTATAGCGGGACCTCCGGGGCTTGAGGAGTTGGAAGAACAGCTAAGGAGTATGCTGGGAAGTTTTGGCGGTGGAAGAAAAAGAAGGAGGCTTAAAGTAAAGGAAGCCCTTCAGGTTTTTGAATCAGAAGAGGCGGAGAAATTAATAGACCAAGAGGAAGTAGCCAAAGAGGCCATATACAGGGCGGAAAACTTTGGGATAATCTTTATAGACGAGATAGACAAGATAGCGGTAAAGACGCCTGGCGTGGGTCCCGGCGTGTCTCGTGAAGGCGTGCAAAGGGACCTACTTCCCATAGTTGAGGGAACTGTTGTAAAGACCAAGTACGGACCTGTGAGAACAGACCACATACTTTTCATAGCGGCGGGAGCCTTTCATATATCCAAGCCCTCGGACCTCATGCCCGAGCTACAGGGAAGGTTTCCCATAAGGGTTGAATTAAACCCACTAACGAGGGAGGATTTTGTAAGGATCTTAAAAGAGCCAAAGAATGCCTTGACCCTTCAGTACACAGAGCTTTTAAAGACAGAGGGCGTGGAGCTTGAATTTACAGAGGATACCCTTGAGGAGATAGCCCGCATAGCAGAAGAGGTAAACAAGCGAACAGAAAACATAGGGGCAAGAAGATTACATACCCTCATGGAAAAACTCCTTGAAGACATATCCTTCAACGCCCCAGAGCTCTCCGGACAAAGGATAATAATAGATGCAAGGTTCGTCAGGGCAAAGCTTGAGGGCATAGTAAGGGACGAGGAACTTTCCAAGTATATACTATGAGGGACATATTAGAGAGGATTGAAGAGCTTTTGTCTTTACAGGAAAGGCTTGTTAATCTCCTTTTTTTCTCTGGCTTACAGAAGATAAGGCTTAACATAAACACCGCCTTTGACCTTTTTTATCACAACATAGAACTCCTTGACCTTATTGAAGAGCTCATAAGCACCCAAGAGCTTTTGGAGGAGGAAACCCTTGATCTTATACTGGAAGCCCTCTCTTGGATGGGCATAATATTCCCCGCCATAGAGGATTCTTGCCCCATATTCTTGCAGGGCATAGCTCAAGAGGACCCCTTACACCGAATAAGGTTTATACTTAAAGGAGTGGAGGATTACCACAGAAGCAAAGACTACCACCATATACTGAGGGTAGCAGAAGAACTAAACGCCCTTTCCAATCTATTGAAATATCACCTGTTTCTTGCCAGAAGGTCTTACATGAATTTAGCCTGACCTTTTTTCATTGACTCCACAAAGACAAGCACCTTTGCCACAGCCCTGTAAAGGTCGGGCGGTATCTCCTCATACACCTCCAAGTTTATCATAGCAGAAATTAAAGCCTTGTCCTCCACCGTAGGCACGCCGTGTTTTTTGGCAGTTTCTATTATCTTTTCCGCAAGCTCACCAATCCCCTTTGCCACTACAAGGGGTGCCCTATCCTTATCCTTGTCGTACCTTAATGCTATAGCCTTCCTCTTCTCCATGACTAAGCAAGCAAGAAAAAGCCCTCTTCTAAAAGATGGGATTTAATCTCCTGTAAAAGGGTTTCTTCTTCAAGAACTTCCACCACAAAACTTTTCAACTCTATCCCTTCTTCTAAAAGCATATTCTTAAGGATTTCCTTACCCCTTTTAAGCTCCTCTGCCCAAAAAGCCATATCAGTGGAAATTTTAACCTCTAAAAGGCTTTTATTCTTTGGTCTTTTTAAAAACCCTGCTATAAAGCCAAATTGGTAGTTCAATTTAAAAAACACCGTGTAAGAATCATCAACCTTAAACATAATACCCCCTTTACCCTCTTTATGCTTAAAGGGCAGAAGGAACATATGGCCCCTTCTTAGCATAAACCATTGAATTTGGTTTAAAAGCTCAAGCTTGTATAGATTATTTTGCAGTCTATCTACCAAAGCTAAGTGTTCCTTATCCTTTATGTTTTTGTCCTTCAATAAATCCACAAAATCCTTAAGGGTTTTTATATCTTGTGTTAAATCTTGTTCTATGTTAAGGGCTTTTCCCAAGCTCTTTAAATCTTTTGACAGGGAATCCAAAAGCTGAGCCTTTAGATCCTTTAGTAAAACTTCGGGCTTTATTTTTCCAAGCAAAAAATCAAGAAGCTTTCTTTCGTAGAAAATGCCAGAGTTTTCTATTGTATCCCTTAGGTTTTCTGTGTTTAATTGTATAAAGGGCTCATCTTTACCTTCAAAGATGGCTTTTAGTAGGTTATCAAAGGCATTTTCTCTAAAAAGACTGGTTATCTTTAAAGTTAAAGGATTCTCGCTTTCCAAGGTAAGCTCTACTATATCACCAAGCATCAAGGGAATTGAAGACTTATTCTCCGCCTTTATCTCCAGATCCTCAGAAAAGCTTAAACTAACCATAGACCCTTCTAAATAATTCACCCTTGCCTTTACTGTAGACCCGCTTTTAGAAAAAAAATCCAGAAGGACCTCTGGAACTGTGGAGAGTATCTTTATTCTTAAATGGGATGCGCTTTTTTCCGCAGTTAAAGGCTGGGATTGCTCTATGGCATGTTGGAGAAGTATCCCTTCTATCCTTCTTATCTCCATAGGATTAAATATCGTCAATAAAGGAGAAGACTAAAGCACCCCTTGCCATGCAGTACTCCGCACAGGAAGAAAAGGAAAGACTAAGACAATCCCCGGGAAGTTTTTCACACAAACTTTTTAACTCCTCCTCCAGACCCTCTAAAAATCCCCTCATGGCGTCAATAAGGCCACCGCCGAGCACAAGCTTATCGGGATTGAAGATATGAACTGCGTTCATAAGCCCCAACAATAGATAGCCCTTGAACTCTTCAACAGCCTTCAAAGCCCTATCTTCCCCCCTCTTTGCCCTTTCAAGGATCTCGTAGTCTTTAATTCTTTCCTTGGAAACTTTCTCATACAACCTTTCAAGCCCATAAGAAGAACAGTAAGCCTCCCAACAGCCAAGCCTACCGCAGCTACATTTTTCCCCATTGGCCTTTATAACATGATGTCCCAACTCAAGACTGCTTCCACAAACACCCAAAAAGGGCTTACCCTCAATCACAAGGCCACCGCCCAAACCTGTGCCAATAGCTACAAAAAGAAGCACCTTACTTTCTCTATGATCATAGAACCACTCTCCCAAGGCTCCTGCGGATACATCGTTTATAACCTTTACGGGAATGCCCTTGAAAAGCTCCTTAAGGTTCACACCATCAAGGGCTGGTATGTTGGGAGATTTATAAACTACGCCCTCCAAAGAAGTAAAGCCAGCCACCGCCACCCCAACCCCATCAGGATCACCATCAAAAACTATTTCCCTAAGCCTTTTTAAAAAGCCTTCTTTGTCCCCTGATATATCCCTTATGTAGTACTTTTCCCCTCTTCCATCCTCCCAGAAAATCTTGATAAAGCTGCCACCTATATCAATTCCCTTTCTCATATTCCACTTTGGTAATTTTAAGATCCTCCCCTTCCCCTTCAAAGTAAATTCTCACAGAGACAAGCCTTTGTGTCATTCCCTTTTCCTTTTTCACAAGCTCCACCAAAAGTTGCCCATCCTTTTCTCTTTTCTCCTCTACCTTTGCAGAAGCATAAGCCCTTCTGTAGGACCTACAGGTATTTAAAAGCCCCTCCTCGCCACCCATAAGCCTATAAAGCTCTTCAGACATAAACCTTGACACCTCTTTGGCTTTTTCCTCTTTGCACTCTTCAAGCCCCAGCAAAAGGCTATAAAAACTTCTTATCTCCTCCATCTCTTGCCTTTTTGCCTTTACATCTTCAAGGAATATAAGCAAGGCTATAAATGGGGGATAAAGGACAGCAAAAAGTATAAAAAAGCCTATAACATAGTCCTCTTTGCTATAGTTTAGCTTCATAGCCAGCCCTTTTTTCTAACCCAGTATATAAGGGAAAGGGTAATTGCCACCATCAGAAAGAGAGAGTAGGGATATCCATACTTCCAATGGAGTTCTGGCATGTGTTCAAAGTTCATACCATATATACTGGCTATAAGGGTAGCGGGTAGGAATATGGTGGCAAGCACTGTAAAAACTTTGACGGCCTCGTTTTGCTTTATGGATATAAGGCCAAGCAATGAGTTTTGAATGCTGTCCAACTTATCCATGTAAAAGCTTGTGTAGTCAAGCAAGGTATGCAGGTCATCCAGAGCTATCTTTATCTCCCTCTTGGTTTGGGCGTTTATCTTTGGACTTTTAACAAAGTGGCTAAGGATCCTAAGCTTTTCGTTTATGGTTTCCCTTATGGTAATGTTAAGCTCGTCATAGTAGGATATCTCCCTTATTATCTCTTCAGATTGCTCAACGAACACTTCCTTTCTTAGGTTTCTTATCCTTCTTCCAAGAATCTCTAAACGATCTCCTAATCTATCCACCTCTATATTTACTATCTGGGAGAAAATGGCTTCGGGGAATTGAAAGGCAATAGGCGATTGTTCCATCCTATTTATAAAGATCAGCATAGTAGGAATATCTCTGTATCTTATGCTTACCATATAGCGACCTTTTATGAAGAAAAGCATCGGCTCAACGCTTATATCTTCCTTTTGTTGTATAACAAAGGAAAGGTTCATATAAATGGCATCTCCTTCTTCCTTGTATTTGCTGCTTATCTCTATGTCTCCAAAGACCTCCCTTGGGGGCATTTTAAAGCCTATGGCACTTCTTAGCCAATCTATCTCTGCCTCTGTGGGTTTTTCCACGTCAAGCCATACTACAGCCTCCTTTTTTATCTCACCAAACTCATCCAGTCCAAACCTTTTAAAGGAGTTTCCAAGGCTTGCATAAAGGTTTATCATTCCATAAATATTTTACCCACATACTGTGTAGGAAATTATAAGCTGTGCGAAAAGTTCGCCTTTCGTAGGGACATAAGACTTGCCCATAAAAAATAGGCTGTGTACCCGTATCGGCATTGGTGAATAAATCCGTTAAAGGAACTTCGGGGAAACCCTTGATATTCCTATTTTATAAGTCAATTGGCAAGCTTATAAGCTGGAAAAATCTACCTTGTTTAAGTTATTGATTGTAGCCCTTTTGAAAATTTATGCACCAAGGCCATTTTTTTGGATGATACGACCTTTCACCAAGTGCGAGTGTTCAAAATAATTTTAAAAGTTTTATAATTATATATGCCGGGGGTGTGGCGGAACAGGCAGACGCAGCGGACTTAAAATCCGCCGGCCTTTGGCCGTG
>JBKBRK010000052.1:0-9883 GCA_046292245.1 Aquificaceae bacterium | reverse complement strand
TTACCCTTGGCATAGACCCACAAAAGAGCATACTATTCCAACAATCAAGGGTAAAGGAACACGCAGAGCTTTTTCTTATCTTTTCCATGATAACACCCAAAAGTTGGCTTGAGTGGAACCCAACTTACAAGGACACCAAGTATAATCTTTTAAGAATAGCAGACCTAAGCCTTATGTTTAAAGGAGGGATAAGGGACAATCTAAAAACCTTTATAGCAAAACTGCCCTACAAGGTAGAAGACTTTGAAAGGCTTGAAGACATGCTTTTGGACAATCTTTCCGATGCCCTTTTGCAGGCACTCTTTGAGGGCTATCTGGATAAGGAACTGCTAAAGGAGTTAAACGTCTCAAAAAGGGAGTTTTATGACACGGACACCTATGGCTTTCTTGGTTATCCCGTTTTGCAGGCTGTGGACATTTTAATATACAAAGCTCAAGGAGTTCCTGTGGGAGAAGACCAACTTCCCCATGTGGAACTTTCAAGGGAAATAGCCAGGAGGTTTAACAACCTATATGGAGAAACCTTCCCAGAGCCACAAGCCCTTTTGACAGAAACGCCGAGACTTCCCGGTACAGACGGTAGAAAGATGAGTAAATCTTACAACAACGCCATCTACTTTGCAGATAGCAAGGAGGAGGTCCAAAGAAAGGTGATGGGCTTTTTCACAGACCCTCAGAAGCTTCGCAAAGGAGACCCGGGCAGACCGGAAATATGCCCTGTGTTTTTCTATCACAAGCTCTTTAGTCCAAAGGAAAGGATTCAGGAAATAGAAAGAGATTGTAAAAGTGGCAAGCTTGGCTGTGTGGATTGTAAAAGAATGATGTTAGAAGGCTTGGAGGCTTTTCTTGAACCACTCAGAGAAAAAAGGAAAGAATATGAAAAAGACCGTGAAAAGGTCAGGGAAATACTAAAGGAAGGCTCCCAAAGGGCAAGGGATATAGCCCAGCAAACCCTTCAAGAGGTAAGAGAAAAGGTAAAGGTGGGATGACCTTTTTCCTTGTATTGTTTTCACTGATCTATTTCCTAATAGTGGAATTCTATCCTGTTAGAAGGTTTAAAGCCAGACCCTTTAATCTGTTTCCCCAAAGATTGCCAGACCTTTACGTCTATTCCTTTCAGACACATCTACACAGCCAGTTTTCCTATGATTCCCTTGGAAAGCCAGAGGATATTATAAAAAGCGCACAGGAGGAAGGTATAGACTATGTGATGACCACAGACCATGATAACGACCATATGAAGTTTTTTGCAACAAAAGAGATCCTTGCAGGTATGGAAAGGAAGGTTCAAGATGAAAAAGGAAAGATATTGGGGGACCTTCTGGTCTTTGGAGACCTAAGGATAATAGCCCATCCCTTTAAAGAAAGATACAAATGGAGGCTATCAGTACCCAAGGACCATCTTTTTGAGCTAATAGACCTAAAGGACGCTATCCTTGAAAGGAAAAAGCTTTTGTTTTTTATGGCTTTTGACCTTTTGATAAAGGCTATATTTTCCATAAGGTTCGTTCTTGAAGACTTAAAAAGGCTCATAGATATAGAAAAGTATGCACGTCTTTATATGGAAAAGGGAATTGACAACCAAGTGGTAGGAGGGCTTGACCATCATGTAAAGGTTTATGTAAGAGAAGTGGGCATAAGGTTTCTATTTCCCCACTATCGCCACAGTTTCAAATTGATGAGAAACTTTTTACTTTCGGAAGATAAAGTGGAAACTAAGGAGGACTTTCTAAAGAGCTTAAAGAGGGGAAGTATAGTTATCTCCTTTGAGGAAAAGCCCACCCTTTGTTGGAAGGAGGAGGTTTTAAAAATACTACCACCAAAGGTTTGTCTTTTGGTTATCCTTTCCGAGGAAGGAAGGGAGATTTTCCAGGGTTCTTACTTTGAGGTGGAAACAAAGCCCGGTGTAAGCCTTTATTTAGGTTATACTTACAAACTAAGGATTGGCTCCTTTTACCTTGGTTTAAAGCCCCTTTTCCTATTTAGATGGAAGGAGGTAGAAGATGGAAGAGATGCCCTTGCCAGAGGATATTAAGGAGAAGATACTCCAGAAGGTTTCTAACAAGGCTTTGGCTCTTAAGGCTTTTGAATACATTAAACTTGTCAAAAGGGAGGATGGCAGCCTTTGGGTAAAGGAAGAGTTTGAAGATACTCAAAACCACGCCCTTTGGTTTATGGTGCTTGCCTGTGTAAATTACGCCCAAAGACTTTTGAAGGGAGAGGAGATAGATTAGCCATGCCTTGGAGAGTTATAGTAAAAAGACAGTTTAGTTGGGCACACTATCTTACCGACTATCACGGTGCTCCAGAGCCCATACATGGGCACACCTGGACAGTGGAAATACACCTTGACGCCAAAGAGGTGGATAGAGGTGGTATGGGCTTTGATTTTGTGGAGGTGGATGGCTTTCTTAAAGAACTCTTGCCCGATTATACTCTTTTGAACCAGCTGGTGGACTTCTCTCCCAGTGCGGAGAACATGGCACAATGGATATACAAAAAGGTAAAGGAAAAGTATCCCAGCCTTTGTAAGGTGGTGGTTTGGGAAAAGGAAAACTGTGGAGCGGAATATTGGGAGGAATAGACTATATTTAAAGTAAATGCTTTTAAGAAAAGCTCTTTTAAAAGATGTGCCAGCTCTTTATAATCTTATAAATGAGTATGCCAAAGAGGGCATATTATTGCCAAGGAGTTTAAGCTCCCTGTATGAAGATATAAGGGACTTTTGGATATGCGAGGAGGATGGAAAGATCCTTGGATGCGCTGCTCTCCATATAGTATGGGAGGATCTGGCGGAAATAAAAAGCCTTGCTGTCAAAAAGGAAGAAAGAGGTAGGGGCATTGGTAGTATGCTTGTGGAGGCTTGTCTTAGAGAGGCAAAGGAGCTGGGGGTTAAAAGGGTCTTTGTCCTTACCTACGCACAGGACTTTTTTAGTAAGCTTTACTTTGAAGAAGTGGAGAAATCTAAACTTCCCCACAAGGTTTGGGGCGAGTGTATAAACTGTGTTAAATTTCCCAACTGTGATGAAATAGCCCTTTGGGTGGATTTAGAGAGTATAAAGCTAAGGGATGTTAGTAAGGTATAGCTATATAACTTCAAAAGAAAAGCTAAGCAGAGTTTATGAAAGTTTAAGAGAAGAGCCTTATGTTTTCCTTGATACGGAGATATCGGGCGATAAAATAAGGCTTATACAGATAGGCGGAAAAGAGGATATATACATCCTTGACTTTTTTGAGCTAAGGGATGAGGGGATTCTCTTTGTAAAGAAGCTCCTTTCGGAAAAGGGCATTGTGGGGCATAACCTTAAGTTTGACCTAAGGTATCTTTACTCTTATGGTATAGAACCTTATGCAGTTTTTGATACTATGATAGCAAGCCAGCTTTTGGGAAATACAGATAAGCACTCTCTCCAAAAGGTTGCCATGCATTATTTGGGGCAAGTTTTGGACAAGGGGCTTCAAGCTTCCGACTGGGGAAAGTCCTTTCTTGGTAAAGACCAGCTTGATTATGCAGCCTTGGATGTAAAAGTGGTAAGAGACCTTTTTTACATACTCCTTGAAAAACTAAACCAAGCCCCCCACAGGGAAGATATCCTTCAAAGAACGAGAACTTCCAAAGTCTTTGGCTTGGTAAATCCCGTGGCAATAGTGGAGATGGCTTTTGTCCAAGAAACAGCAAAGCTTGAACTAAGGGGTATACCTGTGGATAGGGAGGAGCTGGAAAGAAAACTAAAGGAAGAAGAAAAAAGGCTTCAAAGAAGGGTTATGGATTTTATGATGAAGCACCGTGTGGATCCTATGTCTCCAAAGCAAGTGGGAGAGCTTTTAACTAAAAAATACCATTTAGAACTTCCCAAAACAGACAAGGGTAATGTTTCTACCGATGATAAGGCTTTGGCAGAACATTCCTTGCATCCCGTAGTGGCGGAAATTTTGGAAATAAGGAGCATAAAAAAGACCCTTGAAAAGCTTCAGGAGATAAAGGAAAAGCTAAAGGGGAGTAGAGTATATCCAGAGTTCAAACAGATAGGGGCTATAACGGGTAGGATGGCAAGCATAAACCCAAACGTGCAAAACATACCAAGACATCTAAGAGGTATATTCAAGGCGGAGGGAGATAACCTTTTTGTTATAGCAGACTTTTCACAGATAGAGCTGCGCATAGCCAGCGAGTATGTGGGCGAGGAGAAAATGATAAAAGCCTTTCAGGAGGGCAAAGACCTACACAAATACACCGCAAGCCTGTTTTTGAATAAACCAGAGGAGGAGATAACCAAGGAGGAAAGACAGCTTGCCAAAGCGGTAAATTTTGGACTTATATACGGCATATCTGCAAAGGGGCTTGTAGAATACGCAAAAACTTATGGCATAAACCTGTCCCTTGAAGCTGCCCAAAAGATAAGAGAAAGCTTTTTTGAATATTACACTTCTTTTAAGGAGTGGCACGAAAGGGTCAAAAGAGAGCTCAAAGATTTTGGAGAAACAAGGGGCTATACCCTGCTGGGAAGACAGTACATAGCCCATACTTTTCCCGACGGTACAAACTATCCCATACAGGGAACGGGAGCAGACCTTTTAAAGCTTTCTGTCCTTATGTTTGATGCAGAACTGAAAAAGCATGGCATACAGGCATATGTGGTTAACCTTGTACATGATGAGATAGTGGCGGAATGTAATCAAAAGTATGCAGAAAAGGTAAAGGAAATTCTACAGAATGCTATGCTAAAGGCAGGCAAGATAATATTAAAGCGTGTGCCCGTTGAGGTGGAGGTTGCCATAAACAAAAAGTGGGAAAAGAATTAAAATTTATCTTATGGGAAGATTACTAATTTTGATAAGTTTTGTTGTCTTCTCCTGTGGTACCAAGACAACTACTTTGGAGGATTATGAAAGGAAAAACCCCTATCCCGGAGAGTCAAAGGAAAGATTGGAATACAACTCAAGAGGTAGTTTATTGCCAAGGGAGGGCTATCAAGACCTGTATTCAGAGCTAAGGGCAAATAAGGTGGGAGATATTATATACATCCAAGTGGTGGAAAGCATAAACGCCATAGAGAGTTTATCGACACAAACTCAAAGGTCTGCCTCTTTTCAACAGGGAATAAGTTCCTTTTTCGGAATATCGCCAAACACGCTAACAGACATAGGTGGAATAGGTTCTGGGCAGCTTGGCTCAAAGGGCTCCGGTAAGGTTCAACAGTCTGGGGTTTTGACCACAAAACTGGCGGGTAGGGTTATGAGGGTTTATCCCAACGGCACCATGTTGGTGGAGGCAAAAAAATACATAGTGATGAACAACGCCCAAAGGGAGGTGGTTTTGAGGGGTATAATTAGACCGCAAGATATAGACAGCGGCAATATTATATCCACCGATAAGATAGCAAACCTTGAGGTTTTCATAGACGGCAAGGGCTTTTTAGCAGATGGAGGTAGTCCCGGATGGTTTGCACGCATACTTGCAAAGGTCTTGCCCTTTTAATACTTACCTTTTCCTTAGCTTTTTCTGCCCGTATAGGGGATATTGCAACCTTTGAAGGCAACAGAAGCAACTACCTTGTGGGTTATGGCTTGGTGGTGGGTCTAAAGGGAACTGGTGATGGCAAAAGCACCTTATTTACCATAAAAAGTATAGCGAACATGCTAAACAGAATGGGTATAGTTGTAGACCCCAAAAGGATGACTGTAAAGAACGTGGCTGCGGTTATGGTAACCGCAAAGCTTCCCCCTTACGCAAAGCCGGGAATGGCAATAGATGTAGAAGTATCTTCAATAGGAGATGCCAAAAGTCTTGAAGGTGGAACCCTTCTCCTTACACCTTTGAGAGGTCCCGACGGGGAGATATATGCGCTGGCTCAGGGACAAGTTTTTGTAAGCGGGTATGAAGCCCGTGGAAGGGCAGAACAGCAAAGGGTAAACGTGCCCACGGTAGGGCGAATACCAAACGGAGCCTTAGTGGAAAGAAGTCTACCGACGGATAACCTTCCGGAGGAGATCACTCTTCATTTGGATAATCCAAGCTTTTCCCTTGCAAAGCTTATTGAAAACAGAATAAACAGAGAGTTTGGACAGGTGGTTGCGGAGGCGATAGATGCAAGCACCATAAAACTTAAAAAGCCTGAGGGTATAAAAGCCGTGGAGTTCTTGGCAAGGATAGAGGATTTGGAGATAGAGGTGCCATCTCTTGCAAAGGTGGTTATCGACGGTAGGTCTGGAATTGTTCTTTTTGGAGGAGATGTTGCCATAAATCCTGTTTCCGTAGCCGTTGGGAGTTTGACGGTTATAATAAGGGAAACGCCAGAAGTGGTACAGCCCCTGCCCCTATCCCCGGGTGAGACGGTGGTGGTGCCGCGCACCGACATAAAGGTGCAAGAAAAGGAAGCAAGAATGGTCCAGCTTAGGGGTGCCACCGTTTCCCAGCTGGTGGAATCTCTCAACAGAATAGGCGTCACACCAAGAGAGATCATATCCGTATTACAGGCTATAAAAGCCGCTGGCGCCTTGAAGGCAAAACTGGAAGTTCTTTAGACCAACACCAGCTCAAGCCTTGCCCTTTCTTCATCAACTGCTACCACCTTTACCCTAACCCTATCTCCGAGCCTATAGACCTTGCCCGTGTTTATCCCCACAAGCCTGTGGGCAGGCTCATCATAGATATAGTTATCATCCTTCAGTGTGGCTATATTTACCAAGCCTTCCACCATATACTCTTGTATCTCCACAAAAAAGCCAAAAGAGATCACACCCGTTATTATCCCCTCAAACTCCTCACCTATATGGGCTCTCATAAAGCGTGCCTTTAGCCTGTCTATGGCTTCCCTTTCTACCTCTTCCGCCAACCTTTCCTGCTTTGAAAGGTGCATGCCCGCCATCTCAAGGTATGCAACAGTCTTCTCATAGTCTATCTCTTCTGCTTTTAAAGCCTTCTTCAAAAGCCTATGCACTATAAGGTCTGGATATCTTCTAATGGGTGAGGTAAAATGGGCGTAGTGCTCCGATGCCAAGCCAAAGTGCCCAAGGTTGTGAGGAGAATAGTGTGCCCTCTTCATAGACCTCAAGGTTAAAAACCTTACAAGGTTCTCTTCGGGTCTTCCTTCAAAGTCCTCTATGATCTTTTGGAAAAACTTGGGATTAAGGTTTGGCTTTTTCACCTTGTAGCCAAGCCCCGCCAAGATTTCAAGAAGGTTTTCCACCCTTTCTGGGTCTGGCTTTTCATGAACCCTGTATAGGCATGGATAACCTATATTCTCAAGATGCATGGCAACTGTTTCGTTGGCAGATACCATGAACTGTTCTATTATCCTATGTACCACATGCCTTTCATAGGGCACAACAGCCACAGGCTCTCCGTATTCATCCACTACAAGCTCTGCTTCCGGTAGGTCAAAGTCTATACTACCCTTTTCCCATCTCATCCTTGCCAGGATTCGGTAAAGGTTTTCCATAAGGCGCAAAGACTCCACTATTTCCCTTGAATATTTGTTTTCCAAGGCGGGATCGCCTATCAAAAGCTTCAAAGCTTCGTTATAGGTAAGCCTTGCCTTACTTCTTATTACGCTCTCGTAAATATCGTATTCAAGAAGTTTCCCTCTTTCGTCAAAGAGCATCTCACAGGTAAAGACAAATCTATCCTCCATGGGCTTAAGACTGCAAAGGTCCCCCGAGAGCTCCTCGGGAAGCATATGTATGGCCCTATCGGGCAGATAAAAGGTAAAGCCCCTATTATAAGCTTCCTTATCAAGGGTAGACCCCTCCTTTACAAAGTAAGATACATCCGCTATATGGACCCAAAGCCTGTAGCCTTCTTTTGTTTTCTCTATGGCTACTGCATCGTCAAAGTCCTTTGCCCTTTCTGGGTCTATGGTAAAGCAAACTTGATCCCTTAGGTCTTTCCTTCTTTTTAATTCCCTCTCAAGGTCAAATTTAACGGCTTTTATCTCCTTTATAACCTCCTCTGGATAAGAGGTGGGCAGGTTATACTTTCTTATTAAAACTTCTATGATAAGGTTTTTCTCCTCGGGATGTCCCAGTACCTCCTTTATTCTGCCTTCTCCGGGGTGTTCTTCTGTGGGGAACCTTTTAATCTCCACGAGCACTATGCTTCCTTCCTTTATGTCTTTGCATTCTTTGAGGATTATGGTTTGATGTTGGTTGTCGTCTATGGGTATGCCAAGGCAAAACCTTTTACTCCTTTTAAGCTTGCAAAGGATCTCTTTTTTTGCCCTTTTGAGAACTCTTAAAACTCTGATCTCCTTTTTGCCCTTGTACTCTACCACCTGCGCTTTAACAAGGTCTCCCGCAAAAAGTCTGTGCATTTCAAAAGGGGGGATATATATGTCCTTTTTACCCTCGCCTATCTCCAAAAAGCCAAAACCTGCAGGATAGGGTATAACCCTACCAACCACTATCTCCTCTTTTTCAAGGGAATACTTACCGCCTTGTATGGACAACCTTCCAGCCTTCCTTAGAGCTTTTAATGTTTTTTTAAGGGCTTTTCTGCCCTTCTTATCAAGCCCAAGGCGATGCAATATCTCTTCAAAGCTCAAGGGACCTTTGCTATTTTTGAGGAGTTTTAGAATTTGTTCTTCTATGGATACCCTTTCTATAAAACTTCCTGACTGGTTTTTCTTGGAGCTTTTTATATATCTATCTTCCACTCCTAAGATTTTATCATATATACGTTTAGCATCAGGGTGTGTCAAAAATAGTATGTGTTTTACCACAGATTACATCTCCTGCCCCCTGTGGCAAGATTAAACCTCTCTATAAGCCCGATGGTATGCTTATCTTTTGGCGAAAGACTACCTTCTTATAAGGTCCTTTAATTAGAAAAAATGAGTTTAGAGCATAATACCAAAGCCACTTTCTTCTATAACCTTGCGCGCTTCCTTTAAAAATTCCCTTAAAATCTCATCCTGCTCTATCTCAAAGGGCGCTCCAAGGAAATGATGACTTATTCCAAGAAAGCTTCCCAGTTTTACTAGCATGTTGCTTTACGGGGTTTAGGCTCTCTATAAGCTTTTCCTTTTCCAAGGCGTATTCAAGAACAAACATGAGTATGGCGTCTGTTATTAAATGCTTGGAAGAGAGGGAAACAAACTGTCTAAAACCACGCCTCGATGCATACATCGGGTGAGAAATTGTATATAGGGGCAATTTACTAATTGCCTCGGGTATATTTCCATAGGCCAAAAAATTTTTTCACTTGGCGTTTTTTGATATAATCCTATCCATGTTAAGAGAAGGAGAAAAAGCTCCAGATTTTTGTCTTCAGGGCGTTGATGAAAACATGCAAGAAAGGGAAATTTGTCTTAAGGATCTTCTTTCTTCTCCACTTGTTCTTTATTTTTATCCCAAGGATGACACGCCCGGATGCACCCAAGAAGCTTGCGACTTTAGGGATAACTTATCTATATTGCAAACCAATGGCTTTAGGGTGGTAGGTATAAGCCCCGATAGCTTGCAGTCTCACAAAAAATTCAAAGAAAAGTACAAGCTAAACTTTGTCCTTTTGAGCGATCCAAACAAAGAAGTAGCCAAAAAGTACGGTGCTTACGGTAAAAAGAAGATGTACGGTAAAGAAACGGAGGGTATAATAAGAAGCACTTTCTTAATATCAAAGGAAGGAAAGATACTTAAAGCCTTCTACAACGTCAAAGCAAAAGGGCATATGGAAAGCCTTTTGAAGACTATCAGGGTGTTTCAAAAATAGCCCTTTCATAGGCTACCGCCCCCACCCCCTGAAGCAGGAGCTCGTGCCCATATTGGGTCTCCCCACAAGCCCTGAAAGAGTTTCTCCTTCAGGACAGAGAGGTCTCTTATGACCCTCTCAGGAGAGAGTGCCGTCAGCACCACTACCTTAAGAACTTGCCAAGGATTATATATA
>JBKBRK010000051.1:0-10063 GCA_046292245.1 Aquificaceae bacterium | reverse complement strand
ACTATAACTACGCCTTTTATGCCATAACCTTCGCAAGCCTTGTGGTGGGTAGCTTCCTTGAAAGGTGGTGTTTTTTTGTGGAAGGAAACCACGTGCAAAACCTTTTCTATGGCTTGTATCCAAAAGAAGGCTATACCTTAAGAAAGGGTTATATGGAAAGAAAAAGAACGGTTATAAAACTTCAATAGTCGCGAAGGATGAACTTAATTAGCGGCAAGGTGGAGACGTACTTCCATTAAAGGGAATCTTTCATTCGGCTTTCGTTTTACAATAATTTACCTACAATGAGGGTTGTTTTACAAAGGGTGAAAGAGTCAAAGGTATATGTAGATGGTGGGGAGGTGGCAAGCATAGGCATAGGGCTTAACATTCTCTTAGGCGTTGGGATTGGGGATAGTGAGGAGGATGTGTCCAAGCTTGTGGAAAAGATAGTCAATCTTCGCATCTTTGAGGATGAATCTGGGAAGTTTAACCTTTCCCTTTTGGATGTAAAGGGCTCTGCCTTGGTGGTATCTCAGTTTACCCTTTATGCCAACACAAAAAAGGGAAGAAGGCCAAGCTTTGAGTTGGCAGAAAAGCCAGAGAGGGCAAAGGAACTTTATGAGCTTTTTGTAAAGAAGATGTCTGAATACGTACCCACCCAGAAGGGTATCTTTGGTGCCATGATGGAGGTTTATATACTAAACTGGGGACCTGTGACCATAATCCTTGATAGCAAAGAGCTTTAAAGTTCTATCTCCACAAGCATACTAAAGGGCACACCAATACCACTTAAAAAGAGATAGCCGGGCTTTAAAGTGGGTATGAGCCTAAGTTGGTCTTCTTGGGGGTATTCAAAAAACTGGGAAACAGCCTCTATATCCCTCTGGGTTATAAGCCTAAAAAGGGCTTGGGTGTTTAACTGGGATAAAACATACTTGCTAAGGTTGGCAGGCCTTTGGGATACAGCCAAAAGACCAAGGGAGAACTTCCTTCCCTCCAAGGCTATCTTCTTGGTCATATTTATGGCAAGGTTTTCCCTTCCCGTGGGTATCTCTGTGGCGCCCCTTTCGGGAGCAAAGTTGTGGGCTTCTTCCAACACTACGAGCCTTCTTTCTGGCTTTTGCCTTGCCATAGAGAAGACCTCTCTAAGTAAAAGGCCTACCAAATTGAGCCTTGTGGATATATTTACCACATCCCTTAGGTCAAAGATGACTATCTCCTTTTCTGAAGATAGGGCTTCCTCCAAAAGCTTAAATACCTGCGGTTGGTTTTCCAAAGACTCTTCTCCAAGCTCTTTGGTAAGCATAAAAATAAGGTCGTGAATATCCCTTCTTAGGCCACCTTTGGCGTTTTCCAAGAGCAATTCCTTTAAGGACCTTTCCCTATAGCTCGATAGACTTAGGCTTGTCCTTAGATGGCTTCTCATCTGTGCCAAAAAGGTCTTTTCTTCTTCACTCTTTTCCTGAAGCACAAAGCCGTAATCTCTAAAAAGCTCCTTTATATCTTCCACCCATAGGGGAAGTAAGGTGTAGGGGATCTTAACAGAATGTGCCCTTTCTAATCTAAGCTTTTGAGAATACTCACCAAAGAGGTCAAAGACAAACACTTTGGTACTGCCAGATGGCATATTCTCCAAAAGCCTTACCACAAAGGTGGTCTTGCCAGACCCTGTTGTCCCAAGTATAGCCATATGCATAGAGGTAAGCTTTGCCATATCCACAAAGACATCTACACCCTTTCCCACAAGCCTTCCAACTCTAATAGGCATATCCATAGAGTAGCCAGACAGGTTAGTCTTCATAATCTTCTGAAGGTCTTCGTCTTCACTTTTTACCCCAATAAGTTGGTCTCCCAAGTTTAGACCCTTTAAAGGGGTTCCAAAGTAGCCCTCCCTTTCCCTTCTCAGCTCAAGAAGCACCTTTACCTTACCCATATAATTTGCCTTTGAAAGAAAAGCTCTTAAATAAGCCAAAGCCCACCCCTTGCTTTTGGAAAGATCCTCCGAAAGATTCACAGAGCTTTGACTATAAATCCTTGTAAGCTTACACAAAAGCTTGTAATCCTCTTTCTCAACCCATAAAAAGGATTGTTCTGGAAGGCTCTCAAGAAGTAAAACTGTGGCCTCTGTGGATGACTCCACGGAAACAACCACCGCAAACACATCCCTAAGGAGTTTTACCGATTGCCTTTTGTACTCTTCAAAAAGATCTACTAATCCCTTTACCTCTTTCCCTTCAAGGAAAACAACCGCCTCAAGGTTCCCCTCCTCCCTCATACCGGCACCTGTAAGATTGGCAGAGCCCACAAGGGCAAAGGAATCATCCACTATTATCACCTTTGCATGTAGCCTATCGCTTAAATACACATCAGCTTCATATCTCTCCAGAGCTTTAAAGGTGCCCTCGCCCGTTATGCTAAGGTCTTTTAACTCCTGCACCCTCAGTATTACTTCAACCTTTACATCCTTTGGCAAAGCCTCCAGAAGCTTCTCCAGAAGGCATAAGTCTATCCACGGAGAGGCTATTTTTAAACTTTTTTTTGCTCTTGATACCCTGTCCCTTAAGGCCTCAAAAAACTCCTTCATTTTGAAATTCTACCCAATTTTTGAAAACCCTCTTTAGTTCCCCTACCCTTCTCTTGAGGTCTTCTAAGGTGCCTTTGTTGTTTATTATAAAGTGGGCGTATTTTAGTTTTTCTTCTGGTGGCATCTGCCTTTTCCACCTTCTTTCAAAATCCTCTAAGCTATAGCCTGCCTTTATGGCTCTTTCTTTGCATATTTCGTAAGGGGCATAGACCACCACTAAGGCATGATAATTTTTATAAGTGCCCTTTTCTATGAGAAGGCTTGCCTCCACTAAGGCTATACCCTTGGGTGGAAGCTTCTTAAACTCCTCTTCTAACCTTTTATAGAGGGCTTGGTGGGTGATGCTTTCCAAAAGTTTTAGCTTTTCCTCGTTGTTAAATACAAGGTCTGCCAGCTTTTTTCTGTCTATGTTTCCTTTATGGTCTATTATCTCGATGCCAAAGGTTTCCGCCACTCTATGATAAACTTCCCCCCTCTCTTCATAAAAGCTTCTTATTATCTTGTCTGCGTCAAAGAGGTATATGCCATTTCCCTCAAAAAGCTTTCCTGCGGTGGATTTGCCAGAGCCAAGATTACCAGTAAGGGCTATTTTTAACATTGGGAATATTTTAATCCACAAGGAGGTTATCCATGAAAAGGCTTTTTTAGTTTTTTTATTGATGGGCTTTGCCTTCTCTTCGGAGGGCGAGATGATCTTTAAAAACTCCTGCATAAGATGCCATACAGAAAAGGATAAAAAGCCCATTAGCTATCTAAAAGAAAGGTACAAGGGCAAGCCCGAGGAAATAAAAGAGCTTGCCAAAAGATGCCCTTGGGGAAAGGGGCTTTCTGATATGGAGATAGAACTGGTGAGTAATTGGCTTGCCGGAAACTAAAAAAGTAGTAAAATACTCCCATGCTTACCCCTTACGAAAAAGCCCTTGAGCTTGTCCTAAAAGAAACAGAAACCCTCCCAAAGGAAAAGGTTCAACTTTGGGATGCCCTTGGTAGGGTTTTGGCACAGGAAGTTTTTGCAGATAGAGATAGCCCAGCCTTTGACAACTCCGCCATGGATGGTTACGGTGTGAGGGCGGAGGATTTGGAGACCTTGCCCACAAAGCTTAAGGTATTGGGAGAAGTAGCTGCAGGGGGCTATTGGCAGGGAACTTTGGAAAGGGGATATGCCATAAAGATCTTCACGGGCGCTCCCATACCCAAGGGTGTGGATGCTGTGGTGCCCGTGGAGTTTGTAAAGGTAGAAGGAGATGAGATAATCATTGAAAAAGCCTTTAAAAAGGGAGCTAACATAAGGCTTAAAGGTGAAGAAGTAAAGGCAGGGGGGCTTTTACTTAAACCTGGTACCAAGCTAAGAGGCTATGAAATAGGGATCCTTGCCTTTGCCAACAAGGTCTTTGTAGAGGTCTATCAAAGACCACGCATAGCTATCCTTTCCACGGGTGATGAGATAAAGGAACCGGGCGAGCCCATAGAAAAGCCTTCCCAAATAAGAAGTAGTAATAACCACCTTATCTACGCAAGGTCTTTGGAAGAGGGATGTCAAGTTTGCCAGCTTGGTATATTACCCGACAGGGAAGAAGCTATAAGGGAAGCACTAAAGGGAATAGAGAATTACCAAATCTTTATTACCACGGGTGGAGTATCGGCGGGGGACAAGGACTTTATCCAAGGGCTTGTAAAGGAGATGGGCTTTGAGGTGATATTCCACAAGCTTAGGATAAAGCCCGCCAAGCCTGTGCTCTTTGCAAAAAAAGGTAAAAGTTTGTTCTTTGGTTTGCCAGGCAATCCCGTATCTTGTGCCCTTGCCTTTGACCTTTTTGTAAAGCCAGCTATTATGAAGATGCAGGGTAGAGAAGACCACAAGCCACCGATGTATAGGGCGGAGCTTCTAAAGGACTTTTCAAGAAAAGACGCAGAACGTAGGGAGTTTGTCAGGGCAAAGCTTATAAAGGAAGGGGGAAGACTTTACTGCGATTATTCCACAAAGACCCAATCCCATATGCTTACTTCTTACCTTTCCGCCGATTGCTATATGGTGGTCTATGAAGGTGTAAAAGAGATAAAGAAGGGGGAAGAGGTGGATGTAACCCCCTTCTATTGGTGAACATTGCGATCTTATACGTCAAAGGGTGTGCAGCACACACCTCTGCAAAAAGTGAATTTTTCACCAACCCCTACAAAAGCTTTAATATCTCCCTTAGTTCCTTTATCTCCTCTCTTATCTTTGCCGCTTTTTCAAACTCCCATTTTTTGGCACATTCCCACATTTCCTTTTCAAGCTTGTTTATCCTTTCTATAAGGTCTTCCTCTGAGGATATACCTTTGGGAAGTTTTACGGGCAGTTTTACATAATCAAGTTCTTCTATAGCCAAAAGCTCCTTCACAGGCTTTACTATGCTTTTTGGTGTTATACCGTGCCTCCTGTTGTACTCTTCTTGAATACTTCTACGTCTGTTGGTTTCCTCTATGGCTCTTTTCATGGATTCTGTTATCCTATCTGCATAAAGTATGGCTTTGCCATTAATATTCCTTGCGCTTCTTCCTATGGTCTGTATCAGAGAGGTATAGCTTCTTAAAAAGCCCTCCTTGTCTGCCTCCAATATGGCTACCAAGGAAACCTCTGGCAGGTCAAGCCCTTCCCTCAAAAGATTTACACCCACTATCACATCAATGGAACCTTCCCTTAACTCCTTTACCACCTTTGCCCTTTCTATGGCATCTAAATCTGAATGCATATACTTTGCCTTTATGCCACGTTCATTCAAATATTCGGAAACTTCTTCCGCAAGTCTTTTTGTAGTGGTAAGCACAAGGGCTCTTTCCCTTCTTTTCTTTCTCTCTTGGACCTCCTTTATAAGGTCTTCCAACTGATTTTTTGTAGGCCTTACTTCAACTACGGGGTCTAAAAGCCCTGTGGGTCTTACTATCTGTTCCACTATAACACCCTTGCTTCTTTGGATCTCCCAATCCCCCGGCGTGGCAGACATGTATATAACCTGGTTTATCTTTTGAAGAAATTCTTCAAACCTTAGGGGCCTGTTATCCAAAGCCGAAGGCAATCTCCATCCATACTCTACCAGCTTTTCTTTCCTTGAACGGTCTCCGTTGTACATGGCCCTTATCTGTGGTATGGTAACGTGAGACTCGTCTATGATAAGGAGGAAGTCCTCTGGGAAGTAGTCTAAAAGGGTGTAGGGTGGCTCCCCGGGCCTTCTTCCTTCAAAGTACCTGGAATAGTTTTCTATACCCTTACAATGACCGATCTCCCTTATCATTTCCATATCGTGCATAGTCCTTTGGTAAAGCCTTTGTGCCTCTACGTGTTTTCCCTTTGACCGGAAGTATTCAACCCTTTCCATTAAATCCTTTTCTATCTGAAAAAGGGCTTCTTCTACTGTATCCCTTGGTGCTATATAGTGGCTTGCCGGGAACAGCACTATCTTTTTTAGATCCTTTATTTTATGCCTGTTAAGGGCATCTATGAGACTTATAGATTCCACTTCATCGTCCCAAAACTCTATCCTTATTATTTGCTCTTCCATATCGGAGGGAATTACCTCAAGGGCGTTGCCCTTTACTGCAAAGGTTGCCCTTTTTATGGCATAATCGCTCCTTTCATAGCCTATCTCTACGAGCTTTCTTGTCAATTTACTCATGCTTAATCTATCACCTATTTCTATTGGAATCCTCAAAGAATAATATGAATGGGGTGATCCAAGTCCATATATACAAGAAACAGATGCCACCACTATAACATCCCTTCTTTCAAGCACACAGACGGTAGCAGAATGTCTGTACCTTTCCAATATCTCATTTATGCTGGCATCCTTTTCTATATAAAGGTCCTTCTCTGGTATATAAGCCTCCGGTTGATAGTAATCGTAGTAGGATATAAAGTACTCTACTGCATTTTCTAGAAAAAGCTCCTTTAACTCCCTATAAAGCTGCGCTGCCAATATTTTGTTATGGGCTATTATCAAGGTGGGCTTGTTGTGCTTTTCTATCACATTGGCTATAGTAAAAGTTTTGCCTGTGCCCGTGGCACCCAAAAGTACCTGCTCTTTTATTCCAGGTTCTAAGTTCTCCAAAAGTTCCTTTATAGCCTTCGGTTGATCTCCAGAAGGTTTAAGGTTTGTCTTTAAGCTAAAGCCCTTCGTTGCCTGCATATCCTATATAAATTTAGCTATAATTTTATCTATACGCGGAGTGAGAGATTCCTCTTTTTATCGGTAGCGCAGGCATCCTTGTAAAAGACAGGCTGGAAGCCTAAACTACCAAAATCTTGAATTTTTGTAACGGTTAAGGATAATTTTTTACTTAGCGTATTATAATAAATCCTATGTTGGAACTGCTAACAGAAAAATTTAGTAAAGCTATTGGAAGGATAAGGGACACAAGGAAGCTAACAGAAAAGCATGTAAACGATGTTCTAAGAGACATAAGGGCGGCTTTAATAGAGGCGGATGTGGATTACGATGTGGTAAAAAGCTTTATAAAAAGGGTCAGGGAGAGGGCTTTAAAGGAAGACCTTTCCAAAAGTCCATCACCTCAGGATGGATTGCTTTTAACCATATACGAGGAGCTTGTAAATACCTTAGGAAAGGAAAAGGAAGACCTTAAGATGGGTGTGGTACTCTTTGTGGGGCTTCAGGGTACTGGAAAGACCACCACCATAGGTAAGATAGCCAACTATTTGAAAAATAAGGGCTTTAAGATGGCGGTAAGTTCCACGGACGTTAGGCGCCCTGCCGCCATGTTGCAATTGCAAAGACTGGCAGAAAAGATAGGAGTGCCCTACTATGGCTTTGAGGAAGGTTTGGGCGCCACAGATATAGCCCAAAGGGCTATGACAAAGGCAAAAGAAGAGAGAATAGATTACCTTCTTTTGGATACAGCAGGAAGGCTTCACATAGATGAGGAGTTAATGGAAGAGTTAAGGCAGATAAAGGAGATTGTAAAGCCTTCAGAAGTTTTATATGTGGCAGATGCTATGCAGGGACAATCCGCCCTATCTGCCGCAAAGACCTTTCATGAAACATTGGGGCTTACAGGGATAGTCCTTACAAAGATGGATGGGGATGCAAGGGGCGGTGTTGCCCTTTCTGTCAAAGAAGCTCTTGGTGTTGGAGTTAAGTTTATAGGCGTTGGTGAAAAGATAGAGGACATAGAACCCTTCTATCCCGACAGGATAGCCCAAAGGATATTGGGGCTTGGTGATATACAAAGCCTTGTAGAGAAGGCTCAAGAGGCAATACCCGAGGATGAAGCCCAAGCCATCGCCTATAAGGTTTTAAAGGGAGAGTTTGACCTTGAGGATATGCTAAAACAGATAAGGCTTATAAAGAAAATGGGTCCCCTTGACAAGCTTCTTGGCATGCTTCCGGGCATAGGAGCCCAGCTTAAGGACCTCAAGATAGATGAAAGGAAGTTTAAGAAAACGGAAGCCATAATACTTTCAATGACCAAGCAGGAAAGAAAAAATCCAAAGATAATAAACCTAAGCAGGAAGCAAAGGATAGCAAAGGGAAGTGGCACCACCATCTCCGATGTGAGTAAAGTGCTAAAGGAATACGAAGAAATGAAAAAGATCATAAAAAAGTTAAAGGGTATGCAGGGAATGCCCCAGCTACCAAAGTTCCCCTTCCCCTTCAAAAGGTAGGCAGTTTTTACCTTTTTCCTCTATCTCTCTAAGAGTTTTTCTATACTCTTCCCTTTCTTTCTTTTGTAGGGCTTCCTTTATAAGCTTTAAAGCAAGGCATGTATCTCCCTTTTTGTTTAAGACATAAGCCAAGTTGTTTAAAAGGTCTGGATCTCTCTCTATCTCCAAGGCTTTAAAGTAAAATTCCTCAGCCTTTTCCCAATCTCCCCTTTTGGCATATATGTTTCCAAGATTGTAATAGCCTATCCAAGCCCTTCTATTCTTTCTTATGGCCTTCTTATACTCCCCTTCCGCAAGGTCTAACCTTCCCTGCCTTTCGTAGATGTATCCCAAGTTTACATGCTCTTCCCAGCTGAGGGGACTTTTTAAGATTATCAGCGTGGGAAGAGAGCAGGAAGATACAGAGAGAGCTAAAATTATCAAAAGACGCCAAAGCATGCTAATATGTTATAATAGAATTGGAGGTAAGCGATGATAACCGTAAGGGTACCTACTCCTCTAAGAAGGATTACAAACGGGCAAGGTGAGGTGCAAGTGGAGGCAAGCACCATAAGAGAGGCCATAGAAAAGCTTGAGGAAATATATCCCGGCTTTAGAGAAAGGCTGTTGGACGAACAAGGGGAAGTGCGTAAGTTTGTCAACCTATATTTAAACGATGAAGATATAAGGTTTTCAGAGGGTTTGGATACCAAGCTTAAAGATGGTGATGTAATCTCCATAGTGCCAGCTATAGCTGGAGGTCAAAGGTAGACTCTTATGTGATAGTAAGGGACTGCCAAGACCTTGTCTTCTTTTCTGTAAATCAAGTACCTGCTTTCTAATTCCACGCCTAAGCTTCTAAGTTCCTCTCTTTCAGCTTTCATGCTAAACCCCTATTAATTATACCAAGGGACTTGCAAACTTTTTCCTTCCTTAGCCATGGCTTTATATTTAAGACCCAAATTGCTAGTTTGTTTCTTTACAGGGATGGTGTTTCAAAAATAGCCGAAGGATCGTAGGGGCACCCCTTGCGGGTGCCCAGAATAAAAGGGCAGGGGCAAGCCCTGCCACTACAAAAGACTTTTGAACCTTCTAAAACTAGCAATTTATGTTTAAGGACTCTCTTTACCTCTTGACAAAATCATAAATTTACTTTATAATAAAGAAAGTGATTTAAATCAGATAAGGAGGTCAGCGATGGGTGACTTAACAAGAAGGGAGGCTCTGAAGTTCGGTGGTCTATCCCTTGCAGCTCTTAGCAGTCCCTCTTTTGCCCTAAGGGTCATGGAGCCCGTGGTCAAGGTGGAAAACCCCATGCTTCATTATCCCAACAGAGACTGGGAGAGGCTCTACAGGGACATTTACAAGTCAGAAGGTACCTTTACCTTCCTTTGTGCTCCCAACGATACACACCACTGTTTGCTTACCGCCCATGTCAAGAACGGGGTGATGACAAGGATAGAACCCACCTTCAAGTATGGAGAAGCCACAGACCTTTATGGCCTTAAGGCTTCCCACCGATGGGACCCAAGATGCTGTAATAAGGGTCTTCTTATGATGAGAAGGTTTTATGGAGACAGGAGGGTAAAAGGTCCCATGGTGAGGGTAGGTTTTTATCAGTGGTATAAGGATGGCTTTCCAAGAGACCCAAAGACTGGCAAGCCACCAGAGAAGTATCTCCAAAGGGGCAAGGAGAAGTTTATAAAGGTTACATGGGATGAGGTGGCGGACATAATAGCAAAAACACTAATAAACATAGCAGCTACTTATTCTGGTGAGGAGGGAAGGAAGAGGCTTGAGGCACAGGGGCACTATCCCAAGCCCATGCTTGATGCTATGGATGGTGCTGGCACAAGGGCATT
>JBKBRK010000050.1:0-10265 GCA_046292245.1 Aquificaceae bacterium | reverse complement strand
ACAGCTATGAATGCTATAGCTAACTCTCAAACAGCTATGAATGCTATAGCTAACTCTCAAACAGCTATGAATGCTATAGCTAACTCTCAAACAGCTATGAATGCTATAGCTAACTCTCAAACAGCTATGAATGCTATAGCTAACTCTCAAACAGCTATGAATGCTATTATTAACTCTCAAACAGCTTTAAATGCTGTTATTAACTCTCAAACAGCTATGAATGCTGTTATTAACTCTCAAACTGCTTTAAATGCTGTTTTCTCCAATACAACCGCAAGAAATACCTTTATTAACTCCACAGCCTTAACAAGAAAAGAAATCCCACAAATGACCTCAAACACAACCCCAGAAGGCACAGCAAGCGCAAGCTCCGTCTATGGATCAGGTTATGAAGCGTTCAAAGCTTTTGACAAAAACACAAGCGTTCATTGGACCTCCGCCTCTGACGCTATTACCAATCAGTGGCTACGTTATAGCTTTGTCTCAGATGTTTTTATTCACACTGTTCAGATACATCCCCCTCCAAATTCCACCTCCCCAAGAAACTGCATAATCCAGTGCAGCCAGGATGGGACAAATTGGATAAATGTTGCAAATATAACTGTTCAAAACACAGCACAGCAGCAGACTTTTTATGTTGCTAGGAGTGGATACTATAAACACTGGAGGTTGTTTATGTCTGATAATTATGGGGCTGCAGATATGGCAATCTATGAGCTTAACTTTATAGGCTTTGTCAAACCATAAGGAGGTTAGAAATGTATGCTATAGTTTATAACCTAAGGGAGACCATACAGAGAACAGGCTTTAGCGGAGAAACTATAACCATAGAACAAGGACATATCTTAGGTTATACAGACTTCCCAGACCAAGACTGGCTACAGGAAAAAATCCAAGCAGGAGAAGTATTACTTATTGAAGTAGATACATACAAGGATGGTTATAAGTATGATGTGCAAAACAGGGAATTTGTAAAGCTTTAGGTCTCTTCTTCAGACCGATTGTTTTAGCAAGGGGAAAATCTCAAACTATCTGATAAAAAATCTCAAACTATCTGATAAAGGATAACCTTTCAAGGTCTTCCATGAACATAATAAGTATGGAAAAATTAGAGAATTTCCTATATTGGGCTATATCAGCTCGTTTAAACTTGATAATCTTTAGCTTTTTATCCACATACCTTTTTATAAAGGTTCATATACCAAATTCTTCACCACCTTTGAACTTATATATGGAAGAAGTCCCGAAGATAGAAGAGATAAAGCTTGAAAGTGGAAAAAACCAAGTATTACAAAAACCAAAGGCTGGAGAGGGAGTAGTAAAAAAAGGCAAGGAAAGTGTTAATGCTTCGCCCTTGGAGGTTGTGAGAGAAAAGGGAGATGTGCAAGTTCCCGCCGAGACTCCAAAGAAAGAAGCCTCCTTACTCCAAGACATAGAGCAGAGGATAAGGGGTAAAGAAAAGGAAGTGGAAAAGGAAGGACTTAGTGGAGAGGATTTGGGTAATATAGTGGCGGTGGTTTCTCCCACTGGTATTGGGCTTTCTGGGTTTGGTAGAGCTACTGTTTATGTGCCGACTTTTCCTAAGATAATTTCCGATGAGCCCTTAAGCCCCTTAAAGGTTAAAATATGGGTTGAACCTTCTGGCATAGTATCAAGGGTGCAGATAATTCAAAGAAGTGGGTCTCCCTCCACAGACCAAAAGATGTTAGAATTTGTGAGGGGAATAAGGTTTGAGCCCATAGGGGAAAAGGTTATCCAAACGGGTATAATCACCTTTAGATTTAAAGGAGGTTGATATCATGGTATGTATCACACACCTTGAACTTTGTCCTTATTGTAAAAGGAGGGCTCTTCTCGTGTGTGAGTACGATAAGCCCTACCCAAGGGTAGAAGTGGGATGTAAATGCTGTGGCTATAAGGCTTACGACGTTCCCATGAGGCTTGGAGCAGGAGATTTTAGGAGTATCCTTGACAAACTCGGTAGAAAGCTTATAGGAGAGGTATGCGTTGATGACCGTTGCGGTTCCAGCAAGGTTATCTGCCTTATAAAAGAAGGAAGCTATGCAGAGTACAGATGCCTTGAGTGTGGCTCTGAATGGAACAGCGATGAGGTACAAAGGTCCATAGACCGTATAAAGTCTATCCAAAGAGGACTAAAAAACGGAAATAGGCTTATGGAGCTTCTCAAGGCTCAAGAGGGCGAATGTCCCCTCTGTGGATGGGATATAGGACACACTCACACAGGCTATGCAGTCTCTATTGAATGCTATGTTTGTGGCTACCGCACAGATGCAAAGGAAATAATACCCCAAGTAGACCTTACAACCCTTGAATGCCCCGAGTATGAAAGGTCGGAGGAGACGGGTTGAAGTTGCCCCACCATGAGTTTATAAGGTATGAAAACTGGAAGGGACAGTTCCTTAAAGATTATGAAAAGATAACCTTAAGGGGATTGGAAGACCTTGCCAAGGAGATGGAAAATATATACCCAAAGGCAGAGGAAAGGTTTTTAAGGGCTATGCTTTCCATTTTCCTCAACTTTTTGACATAGAGGTTTCCTTTCTTTTTTACTCCATAGGCAAGGTCTTTGTCCCTTTGCTTTTGCATGAGAAGGGCGTAAAGTCAGAAGCCTTTAAGGGGCTATCCAAGGAAGAACAAGAAAGGGCAGTCCAAGAGGAGCTTGAGGTTGTGTGGGAAAACCATCTTATAAGGATCCTTCAAATATTGCCCTTTTTGTCCTTGAACTCAAAAAGCATATAAAAGCCCTTATCTTGGGATATTGCCCTCACCCTCCATCCATGAAGCTCCGCTATATGCTTAACTATTGCCAAGCCCAAGCCCATGCCCTTGGGGTTTTCCGAATGGTATGGCAAAAAGATAAGCTCCTCTTTGCCCTTCTCTATGCCAACGCCGTTGTCCTTGTATACCATCTTTTTTTCTTCTATCTCCAACCAAACTTTGTTTGCTCCCCATTCAAGGCTGTTATTAAAAAGGTTAAAAAACATGTCCCTTAAAAGCCTTTCATCGCCAACTATTTTTACGTCTCCGTGTATGTTTATCTCCATGCCCGTGTATATCTTTGCCACTTGCCTTGTTACCTCTTCAAGGGATAGTTCCTTAAATTGAGGTTCCACTTCTATGGAAAGGCTGCGAAACTGGTCTATGATCTTCCTTATTCTTTGAAGCTCTTCCAATACAAGGCTTACCATTTGAAGTATCTGTTCTTTCTCGATGTTTCCCCTTTCCACTTTTCTTATAAGCCTTTCAAGGTTTAGCCCTATGGGTGTAAGGGGATTTTTTATCTCATGGGCTATTCTTTTTACCGCCATCTGCCATGTTTTGAACCTTTCTGCAAGTATTATAGGCTCAAGGTCTTGGTATATGATCACCTTTCCTATGTCAAGGTCAAGGGAGACCTCCCCTACGCTGGATTTTTTAGAAAGTTCCTCATAGGCTTTGTTTTGCAGTCTCTCTCCTTCCTTTGAGAGGAAAACTATGCCCACGGGCAGGGCTTCAAAAAGGGTAGATAAGATTTCCTTTTCACCCTTTAACCTGTTATACAATTTCCTTAGCTCCTCCTTCATAGTCAAGAAACTCATGGCAAGCTCTTGCACCTCGTCTCTTGTTTGGGGCACCTCCACTAAAAGGTCAAAGTTCCCCTTGGATATCTCCCTTGCCTTTTGAGATAGCCTTTCAAGGGGTAGGCTTATATGTCTTGCCACAAGGTTTCCAAACCATACTGCAGACAAAAAGGAAACAAAGCCCACAAGAACAAGGAAATACACATATACTCCCCCCAATATATCCCTTGCCTTTACCATATTTCTAAGCTCCGTTGATGACCTCTTTATATCCTCCGTGTAGCTTAAAATATCCTTCCCCCTCTCTATGAGTACCTTGTAGCCATCTATACAAAGTACAAGATGATTGCCCTCCACTCCTTCTTGACAGCCTTTATCCAAAAGAACACCCTTTACCCCCCTTAGGCTACTAAACTTATCCACTCCCAAAAGTTTAAAGGCTTCCCTGTAGGTTTGTATTCTCCTTTTTTCCTCCTCCTGTATTATATAGCTAAGCTCTTCTGACCTTTTGGCTATCTCCTTTAATTGTCCGCTTATAAAGGATTTTGTAGATTGAAGCAAGATTATGGAAGTAGCCAAGTTAAGAAAAATAAGGGGGGTAATTATATAAAGAATAAGGCTTGTGGAAAGCTTTTTCCTTAGGGGCTCTTTTTCGCCTGCAATATACACTTTAATAAACTTGCGGAAAAATACCATAAAGACTATCACCAAAACCAAAAGGTCAAGGTTTATAACGAGGAGAACAAAGGGATAGCTAATATTCCAAAGATTTCTAAGGTTATCAAGAAAGGCTATGTTTATGGCAAGAAAAAAGGCAAGAAAGAGGGCAAAGGCTACATATAGCTTCAATGCATCTCTTTCTCCTTTATGTGTTGATGTTTTACCACTTCTCCCTCGGACCAGTATATGGTCATCTCTGCTATGTTTTCCGCATGGTCTGCCATCCTTTCAAAGTGTCTTGCCACAAAGGAGAGGTGTATTGACCTTTTTATGTTCCTTGGGTCTTCTAACATGTAGGTGATAAGCTCCCTTTGCACCTGATGGTATAGTTCATCTACTATATCGTCCTTTTCTATAACCTTCTTTGCCAAAGAGATGTCCCTTTGGAAAAAGGAAAGCACCGCATCCTCTATCATACTTTTGACGTTTGCCGCCATCAATGTAAGATTTACATAAGGCTTAAGGGGTGGCTCTTGCGCCAGCAAAAGGGACCTTTCCGCTATGTTCTCCGCTTCGTCCCCTATCCTTTCAAGGTCCGAGACTATTTTGTATATACCCATTATAAGCCTAAGGTCTACCGCTTCCGGTTGATACAGGGCTATCATCCTTATACATCTTCTTTCTATTTCAATCTCCATCTGGTCTATCTGGTCATCGCCCTTTATGATCTCCTCTGCAAGGGCCACATCCTGCCTGATTAAAGACTCTATTGCCTTATCCACCGCATCCTTTACAAGCCCAGCCATCTTTAACACCAAGCCCTTTGTTTCCTCAAGCTCTTGAAATAGTTTCATCATGACCCTCCTTTTATTATAATACCTTAGCAGAGTTTTGTTAAGTTTTTGTTAAGGCCTTGTGGCTTTGGCGCATTCAATACGTTGAGTGAGAAGTCCACCTTAAACCGCTTTGGTAAATTCCAACTAATAGTTCCAATGTGTTGGTCTCGTAATCATCAAGATCTCCAATTCAATGGCTTTTAATGGAGTTATCGGTGAATGGTTCCTGGCATATAATTTCCCATTTGGCGTACCTGCCAAACACTGTAAAATTTATTTATGCTAAAACTAACCAAAGCTAAGGGCATAAAGTGCGAAATAAGGGCTCCTTCCGACAAATCCATATCCCACAGGGCTTTGATACTTTCATCCCTTGCGGAGGGCGAAAGCCACATAAAAGAGTGGCTATCTTCGGAGGACACCCTTGCCACGCTAAACATACTCAAAGCCTTGGGCGTGGAAATACAATCAAAAGGCAACAATCTTAGAGTTATAGGAAGGGGTTATAACTTTACAGAGCCTTTTGATGTTCTTGATGCAAAGAATTCGGGAACTACTGCCAGACTTATGCTTGGAGTTTTATCCACACAAGACTTCTTTAGCGTTATAACAGGGGACGCCAGCCTAAGGAAAAGGCCTATGCTTAGGGTTGTGGAGCCTTTGAGAGAGATGGGAGCCTTTTTGGATGGAAGGGAAAAGGGAAATAAGCTTCCCATAAGCGTGCGTGGAGGACAATTGAAAGGTATAAGCTTTTTCAATAAAAAGGCATCTGCACAGGTAAAATCTGCACTACTTTTGGCAGGCTTAAGGGCAGAAGGCTATACAGAGGTGTATGAACCTGTTTTATCAAGGGACCACACGGAAAGGATGTTAAAAGCTTTTGGCGTAGAAGTTTTGCAGCTTGAAGGAAAAGAGGGGCATATAGTAAAGGTTAAAGGAGGTCAAAGGCTGACCGCCACAGAGATACTTTGCCCTGCAGACCCATCTTCTGCAAGCTTTTTTGCAGCTTTGGGAGTTTTATTGGAGGGCTCTGAAGTTTTACTTAAAGATGTGCTTGTAAATCCCACAAGGGATGGCTTTTTTAGAAAGCTAAGGGAGATGGGTGCAGATGTAATGTATGAAAACCTTAGAGAAGTATGCAACGAGCCCGTGGCGGATGTTTTCGTTAGATATTCTGGCAGACTAAGGGCGGTGGAAGTGCTCCCAGAAGAAGTGCCATCAATGATAGATGAAATCCCCATTTTGGCGGTGGTTATGTCCCTTGCAGAAGGTGTGTCAAAGGTAAAGGGAGCTCAAGAGCTAAGGGTAAAGGAAAGCGACCGAATAAGGGCTGTGGTGGAAAACCTAAAAGCCATGGGTGTTAAGGTTCAAGAATACGAAGATGGCTTTGAGATAGAGGGGAGAGAGAATTTAGAAGGGGCTTTTATTAAAACCTACGGCGACCACAGGATAGCCATGGCCTTTTCCATAGCAGGACTTCTGGCAAGGGGAGAGACCACCATTGATGACCCCCAATGCGTAGCGGTCTCCTATCCCGATTTTTACAGACATATAAAAGCCTGAGGCTTTATCAAAAATCCCAATTAAGCATGCCCTTATACTAAAATCCTAAAAGATAAGCAGAATAACCATCTACTCTAAACTCATTTTATTTAACAACAAAGATTTAACCCCACTAAAAGACCTTATGAGAAGATGGTCCTCTGCCGATTGAAAAGCCAAGGAAAAGACACATTAACGGAAAAGCTTACAAGAATCTACGTATAAACTGAATAGAGATAAAGAAAAGGAAGCCTTAACACAAGGATAGATAAACGTCGGGTGAAGAATTATCCCTTGTAGGGGGGCATTGACCACCACAAAGAATTTAAAATTCCGGTAGTTCAGGCTTCCAGCCTGTTTTTTGTTGTAGGCAGGGAATTATATAATATTAAACCTTATCATGAGGCTTGGAGTAAATATAGACCATGTAGCAACTTTAAGGCAGGCAAGGAGAACCTTTGAGCCAAGTCCCCTCTTTGCAGCCCTTTTGGCACAACAAGCGGGCGCCCATCAGATAACTTTACACCTAAGGGAAGACAGAAGACATATCCAGGATGAAGATTTGGAACTTATAAAAAGGGCGGTGCATGTGCCCATAAACCTTGAGATGGCTCCAACGCAGGAGATGAAGGATATAGCCCTAAGGGTAAAGCCTAACCGAATAACCTTGGTTCCCGAAAGGAGGGAAGAGATAACCACAGAAGGTGGTCTTGATGTTGTAAGGATGGAAGGCTATTTAAAGGAGTACATAAAAGGCTTTAAAGAGGCAAACATAGAAGTTTCCCTTTTTATAGAAGCCCAAGAGGAACAGGTCTATGCCAGCAAAAGTGTGGAAGCAGATGCCATAGAGCTTCATACGGGAAGATATGCAAACCTTTTTAACACACACCTAATTGAAGAGGCAAGGAAGGAGGTAGAAAGGTTAAGGTATGCAGGCTTAAAGGCAAGGTCTTTGGGGTTAAGGGTCTATGCAGGGCATGGCTTGACCTACAAAAACACACCCCTTTTGGTAAAAGAGTTAAAGGATGTGGTAGAAGAGCTAAACGTGGGACACTCCATCATATCTAACGCCCTCCTTTGGGGTATAGAAAGGGCTGTTGGGGAGTTCTTGAAGCTTTTGAGATAGATGCTATATTTAAAGATATGAGCAAGAAGGAAAAGATAGAGCAGGAAAGCCTTGAGGAGCAGGTAGAAGAGCTTAGAAGGGATATGTTTAAGGTTTTTGAAGTTTTGCTTCCTCCAAAGGAGGTAAGAAGGGAGATAATGAAGAACCTATACCTTATGGAGCTTTCCTTTTTAAAGATACTAAAGACCCTTATAGACTACGAGGTTGGCAAGATAGAGGGCAAGGTGGGTAAAGAAGAAAAGAAGGAAAAGGTGAAGAAAATAGAAGTGGAGTAAAATATTTCTTGTGCTTAGGGATATATCTTTAATATTCTTAGGGGTCAGGGTTCTAACCTTTGCCTTTTTTATAGCACTTTCCATAGATAAACCTCCCAGGGAGCAAGCCCTTGTGGTTATACCTGCGGTGGTTTATCTAATCCTAACTATTCACAATTTTATCAAACCGGTTAGCTTAAAAATCTTTAAAAACTATGGAGACCTTTTCTTTGTACCCCTGCTAACTCTCTTGGTGGATGCAAAGGAGGCTCTTTTGTCTATTTTACCCTTTGTGGCTTTGAAGGGTAGTAGGAAAACCTTTGAGAGTACGCTTTTCCTTTGGTTATCCTTTGGCTTGTCCTTTTATTACTACGGCAAACAAGGGATAATTCTTTTGCCCTTTTTAATGGCTCACTTTTTGGCTTCCTTACATCCAGACCTTGTGGAAGCCCTACAGAAGGAGAGGTTTTACGTAAAAAAGCTTAGGAATACCTACCATAAGCTATCCAAAGATTACGGACAGCTTGAAAAAGAAGCCCTTGAGCTAAAGATTGATAAACTTCTACTTGAAAAACTAAAAGAAAGCCCCACTTTGGAAAGATATCTTTATGAGATAAAGGAGTTGTTTGGTTTAAAGGGAATAAAGCTCATGCCCCTGAGGGATTACTATGAAAGGGCGGGTGTAGATAAATCTACCTGCAGCTTTCAACTACCCATAAAGTTGGAAAGAGGGTATGCACAGATGATCTTTTATCTTAATAATCCTTTGGAACTTTACGATGAAAGGCTTTTGAAGAACCTTGAAAAGGCAGGAAAGCTTATAAATTTATATGTAGAAGGCTTTGAAGAAAAAGCCAAGGAGATTGCCTTGTGAGGTGTTACGATGAGAACCTTTGAGGATATAAAGGAACAAGAGCTTGATTTAACAGGTCTTATGTGTCCTTTGCCTATTGTGATAACCTCCGAGAAAATGAGAAGGCTAAAGGAAGGAGAGATATTAAGGGTGGTCTCCACAGACCCGGGCTTTGAAAGGGACATACACAATTGGTGTGCCCAAAGTGGCAACGAGCTTATAAGCCTTAAAAAGGAAGAGGGAAAGGTTATAGCAGTTTTGAGAAAGAGAGCTAACACAATAGAGCCAAGCCTTTGGTACTGGATAAAGTTTCACTCCTTGGGTGTAAAGCTTCACATAAGGCATGTTCTTATGATGATAAACCCCTTTGTGAAAAAGCCAGACCACTTTATAACCTTTAGCGCCATATCGGAGGGCACAAGGGCGGAAAAATACTTAAAGGGCAGGGCAAAGCTCATCCCCATACCCGATGAGATAGACCCAAATTGTGGTGTGGTTATGGTGGTGCGTGGCTACGAAGAGGCAAAAAAGATCTATGAAGAGCTACAAAAGGAAGGCTTTGGCGTAGAAGCCATATACAAGAAGGAAGGAAAAGAATACAGGAGGGTCTACCCATAGGAATCCTTGACAGGATCATCCAAGAAAAAAGAAAGGAGATAAGAACATCAAGAGAATACATTGAAGAGCTTCAAGAGAGGATAAAAAATAGAAGGGACCACTTTTCTTTTGAAAAGGCATTAACCTCTTGCAGGACAAGGATAATAGGGGAGGTAAAAAGGGCTTCACCCTCAGAAGGTCTCATAAAGGAAGTTTCCGCCGTAGAACAGGCAAAAATATACGAAAGGGCAGGAGCCGTTGCCATATCGGTGCTTACCGACAGAAATTTTTTCAAAGGCTCCTTGGAGGACCTCTATGAGGTGAGAAGGGCTGTTTCTTTGCCCCTCCTTAGGAAGGACTTTATAATCCATCCCATCCAGATCCTTGAGGCAAAAGCCTTTGGCGGGGATATAATCTTACTCATCCTTAGGCTTCTGGAGGATAGCCTTTTAAAAGACCTATTGGAATACTCAAAGGAGCTTGGATTGTACCATATAGCGGAAGTCTTTAGCCTTGAAGAGGCAGAAAGGGCACTAAAGGCTGGTGCCTATATAATAGGCATAAACAACAGAAACCTTGATACGCTAAAGGTAGATGTTAGCCTTTCTGAAAGGCTTGCACCAAAGATAAAGGAAATGGGGGCAAGGTTTGTAATAGCAGAAAGCGGTATAGAAAACAGGGAACAAATCCTTAAATTGGAAAACCTTGGTGTGGATGCCTTTCTTGTGGGAACAAGTCTTATGAAAAATAAAGACCCCTATAAAAAATTGAGGGAGTTAATGGGTGAGACTGTTTCAAAAACTTCAATTTAAGCAC
>JBKBRK010000049.1:0-10983 GCA_046292245.1 Aquificaceae bacterium | reverse complement strand
ATAGGAAAGATCTATAACCGAGTGGCAAACCTAATAGCAGAAAGGGTTGTAAGGGAGATTGAAGAGATAGAAGAAGCTTACTGTTATATTGTTTCCCAGATAGGAAAGCCCATAAACCAACCTCAGGTGCTTGACGTAAGCATAAGGAGTAAAAGGGATATAAGCTCTCTCCAAGAGGTTGTAAGGAAGATAGCCCAAGAGGAGCTTGACCGTATGCCAGAGGTCTGGAAGGGCTTTGTAGAAGGGCTGTATCCAGTAGCTTAGCTTAAAAAATATGAAAGTAATACCACCCGAGGAAAGGTTTTTTAACTTTGAGGATTCGGAAAGGCTAAAAGAGTTTTTTCTAAAAGCCTGTGAGGTTTTCAGGGATTATAGGTTTATAGTGTTGCCTTCCCTTGAGATATACAACCATGAGGTCTATGGTGAAAAACCCTTTGTGGTGGGCAGTCTCCAAGATGGGAACCTTCTGTGTCTTAGGAGAGATTGGACTATAAGCCTTGCAAGGTTTTTGAGCCTTCAAAAGGATCTCTCTTTGCCCCTGAGGGTATTCTATTGGGGTAATGTGTATTCGCCAAGCGGCAGTTTAGAAAGCTACCAGGTGGGTGTGGAATTCCTCGGTGAGCCTTCTATTTCTGCAGAGGTGGAAGTTATCCAAGCCATAGGAAACTACCTTAAAGCCTGTGGCATGAAAGAGCTTACCCTCAGCCTTGGGCATGTAGCAATAGTGGAAGAGTTACTAAGACGTTATGGGTACCATTATAAGGAAGCCATATTGAAAAAAAATTTCTCCCTTTTGTCTCATGTGCCACCTTTGAAAGACCTTCTTTTGTACAATGGAGGCTTTGAAGTACTTTTATCCTTTGAGGAAAAGTATCCTGAGTTTTCCCAAGCTTGTCAAAGCTTAAGGGATATAGCGCAAAGGCTTGAGGGCTTTAATATAGTCTTTGACCTTTCTGAGATAAGGTCAAAGGATTACTACACGGGCGTTGTTTTTGAGTTTTTCCATCCAAAGGTGGGACAGCCCTTGGCAGGCGGTGGCAGGTACGATGGACTTTATAAGAATCTTGGCAAGGATATATGCGCCTTCGGCGGTGCTATTTATATTGACCTACTGTTGGAGCTCTAATAGAAGGCTTACTTGTGCATGCAAGTAAAGTTGAAATATATTTATATTTATTATCGTTAAGGAGGGAAAGAAATGAAGGTTTTGTTGTTCCTTGTCAGTTTGCTGAGTCTTTTTAGCCTCTCCTTTGCAGAGGAGGAGTACGCAAAGGATGTAAAGGAGAGGACCTTATCTTTGCCCTACTGCGACAAGCCTATTGGAGTAATAACCGCAAGAAGCTTTAAATGTAAGGCTGCAGCTTGTCAAGGGGACAGGATATATTTTAGCGACTTTAAGATTGAGGCCTCACCTAGGGCTTTGGGAGATGGGCTTGCAGATATGCTGATGACTGCCTTGTCTCAAACAAGGTGTTTTAAGGTTGTAGAGAGGATAGCCTTAGAGGAGATAAAAGAGGAGCTTGAGCTTATGGGTACATCGCCTAAGCAAACTTTAAAGGCTGCAGACTTTATCATCACAGGAGCGGTTACAGCACTTGAATTAAAGGCTTCTGGGATTGGAGGTGGAGGTGTTGTAGTCCCCCTTCCATGGATTGGGGGCGTTGGTTTAAAAGTTGGTAAAGACAAAGCTTACATTGGACTTGATATGAGGATAGTTAGGGTAAAGGATGCGGAGATCCTTTCTGCTAAAGCTATTGAAGGAAAGTCAGAAAGGTGGAATTTTGGCTTAGGAGTTGCTGGACTTTTTGGAACAACCATAGGTGGCGCTTGGTTTGAGGCTGTAAAGAACACCCCCCTTGAAGAGGCAACGAGAGACCTAATAGCCAAGGCAGTAACATTGATAGTCAATGATCTAAAAAGCCAATCTCCAAATGTTCTTGTTGGGCAGAGATTGACAACCTATGACGAAAAGGGACAAGTGGTGAAAGAGGAGGTTATACTCCCTAAGTCCGAAGCTGTTCAAGCTGAAGAGGTCAAGCATACCACTGCCCAAGCCCCACAAATAGGTGAGATCAAGCGTGAAGTCTTTAGTCCAGACCATTATAAAAATACCCTTTGGGCAGAAGACTTTTCAGCTTGTAAGTTGATGCCAACTACTGTATCCATTTTAGGGGGGCAGGGTGAGTGTGTAGAGTTCAAAGGTTCAAAATGGTTCGCTACTATAAAAGGAGAAGTTATGTTTGAAAAAACAGTACAAGGCTTTATACCCTCAAAGAATTGGGCAATTGAGTATAGGATATATTTTAGTGAAAAAGGGAATCTTTTTGATTTTCTCCATATCTTTATAGGAAAGGAAGGAAGCCCTGTAAACCTTCATATACGTAGGCTGTTTGGTGATAGCAAATTTTCAGGAAGGGCTGTTCCCAATGAGGCTGGATTGCCAAACTATTTAAATGGTCAAGAGATAAAGATAATCATCAAAAAGGATGGGGAGGTAGCTCATTTATTTATAAATGGTGTAAGGAGCCTAACTGTGCCTGTTGATGCTGTGGCCCTCGGGACCCTTCCCCCTAAGGTTGTGATCAAAATGAAGGGGGTAGATATTGGAAGGGGAAAGCATACTATGATTACGGGTCTGAAGCTTACACAAGAGTGATATCGTTGATCTACTGCTTGAGCTCTAAAAGGGCCTCAAGCTTGGTGAGCTTCTCCCAAGGTAGGTTTTCCTTTCCAAAGTGCCCATAACACGCTGTTTGTTTGTATATAGGTTTTCTAAGGTCAAGGAACTCCATCATCCTTTTGGGATTGGTAGGAAAAACTTCAAGGAGCCTGCTTTTTATCCTTTCCTTTTCCACCTTTTCTGTGCCGTAGGTTTCTATATCAAAGGCTATTACCTCACTTAAACCAAAGGCATAAGCCATTTGAAGCATACACCTTTGGGCTAAGCCACTTGCCACCACATGCTTTGCCATCATGCGCGCCAAATAAGAGGCCGTTCTGTCTGTTTTGGTGGGATCCTTTCCAGAAAAGGCACTACCACCCGAATAAGCCACATCACCATAGGCGTCGGATACTATTTTTCTACCCGTTTGGCCTGCATCGGCGGCAGGACCCCCAAGAACAAACCTACCAGAGGGGTTTACCAAAATCCTCGTTTCTTTCTGTATGAGATTTTGGGGTATTATCTTCTTTACCGCTTCTTCCATCACAAAGTCCCTTAGCTTTTCTAAGGATATGTCGGGATCATGCTGGCAAAAGATTATGGCATCCTTAACAAAAACTGGTTTTTCATCCTCATAAAGAACCGTTATCAAAACCTTACCATCGGGGCGTAAAAAGGGAGCTTTGCCAGATTTCCTTAAATCCGAAACCCTTTGAGATATCCTATGTGCCAAGCTTATGGGCATGGGCATGTAGTTTTCCGTATCGGTGCAAGCGTAGCCTACCACCGTGGCAGTATCTCCTGCCCCTTCAGAAGATATACCAAGAACTATATCGGGGCTCTGTTCTTCTATTGAAGTTAAAACTGCGGAGGAGTCCGCATCAAAGCCATATTCAGCCCTGCTATAGCCTACTTCTTTTATGGTCTGCCTTACAGCACCGGGGATATCCACATAACTTTCCGTGGAAACATGCCCTGCCACTAAGGTCATACCAGAGATAAGTAGAATTTCAAGGGAAACCCTGCTGTAGGGATCTTTCCTTATAAACTCATCAAGGAGAGCATCCGCTATAAGGTCTGCCAGTTTATCGGGATGGCCCTCCATGGGAGATTCTGCCATCTTTATACTTCTTCCCATGGAGGTTTATTATAAACTATTCAAGGATTTCAAGAACCACCCTTTTGTTTATCCTTCTTCCCATAGAGGCGAGGATGGTCCTCAAAGACCTTGCTATGCGCCCGCCCTTGCCTATGACCTTTCCAAGGTCTGCCTTATCCACCCTAAGCTCGATGACTACCGTCTTTTCGCCTTCGATCTCTTGAACGTTTACCTTGTTGGGGTTGTCCACCAAGGACTTGGCTGTGATTTCTACGATGTCCCTAAGTTGGCTCATGTCTTACCTCCTATAGTATTTTTGAGTTTTTGAGTATGCTTTTTGCTCTATCGGTAAGCTCCACACCCTTGCTTAGCCAATCTTTTAGCTTATCCTCTTTTACCTCTATAAGCCTTTTATTTACCGGATCATAGGTGGCTATAACATCTACCACCTTACCATCCCTTGGGGCTTTGGCGTCCGCTACCACTATCCTGTATATGGGATGGTGCCTTCTTCCATAACGAGAAACCCTTATCCTCAACGCCATCTTTTCCTCCTTAGCTTATACAAGAAAGTTATTATACATCACTTCCTCAAAGAATTCAAGACCACACTCAAAGAAGAAAAAGCCATCATAAGTCCCGCCATCTCTGGCTTTAAGTATATACCCTTACTATACAACAATCCACCCGCTATTGGAATTCCCAAAAGGTTATAAAAGAATGCCCAGAAAAGATTTTCCCTTATCCTCCTTAAGGTTCTATCCCTAACCTCAAAAAAGGCCCTTACTCCTTCTATACCCCTAAGGAGTACAACATCACCCGCCCTTTTTGCCATGTCTGTTCCAGAGCCTATGGCAAAGGAGATATCTGCCTGCGCCATTGCAGGGGCATCGTTTATGCCATCCCCCACCATACCAACCCTTAAACCCTTTTCCTTTAACTCCTTTACCTTCCTTAGCTTGTCTTCAGGCTTTGCCTGGGCAATATAGTCTATACCCAAGCTTTGCGCCAATTGCCCCGCCTTTTCTTCTTTATCTCCTGTGATCATAAAGACCCTTATACCCCTTGATTTGAGGAAAGATATAACTTCCAAAGCCTCTTTTCTTAAAGCATCTTCAAAGAAGAATTCCGCCAAAAGAGAGCCATTTCTTAAAAGAGCCACCTGCCCTTCTTTACCCCTTCCAAGTATATACTCTCCACAAAGAATACCCACGCCAACCTCTTCCTTGCATGCTTCCAAGCTTTCCCCTTTTATACCTTTACTTTCACAGAACTCCCTTATGGCAATAGAGTAGGGATGGTTTGATATCTTTGCCATAGTGCATGCTATTTTTAAGGCTTCTTCCTCATAAAGGTTATATTTAAGGAGCTTGGGTTTGCCCTCTGTTAGAGTACCCGTTTTATCCATCAATAGGATATCTATACTTTTCTCAAAGGCTGTGGGATCTTTTATGAGAACTCCCTTTTTGTTAGCCTTGAAGATGCCAAAGGTCAAAGCCAAAGGCACAGCAATACCAAAGGCGCAAGGGCAAGAGACAACCATCACCGCAAGAGAAAAGCTTACCGCCAAAGACAGATTTCCCGTTTTTGCATACCAAAAAAGAAAGACAATCACAGATAGCAAAACAACTCCTTGTACAAAGTAATGGGAGAACTTGTCTGCCAACCTATGGATCTTTGGCTTTTTACTTAGGCTTTCTTCTACAAGTCTCACCAAAAGGTTTGCATAGCTATGGCTAAAGGTTTTTTCCACCTTTGCCTTGGCAAAGCCCGAGATCACAAGGCCTCCAGAGAGAAGTCTATCCCCTTGGGACTTTTTTACAGGTAGGCTCTCTCCTGTAATCAAAGATTCATCCACCTCCAAGGCTCCTTCAAGGATACTACAATCCACAGGAACCATATCACCAGTCCTTAGAAGTATAATGTCTCCCACAAAAACCTCTTGCAAGGACTTACTTATCTCTTTGCCTTCTTTCAAAACTCTGACTTTCACCGTCTGTAAGCCAAAAAGATCTCTAAGACCCTTCAAAGCCCCCGCCTTTACCCAGTCTTCTAAAAACTTTCCAGTCCTTACAAAGGTGAGCAAAAAGGCGGAAGTTTCAAAGAAGGGCTCGCCTGGCAACAAACCAAAAAGAGAAAGAAAGCTATACAAAAGGGCAGAAGAACTACCCAAAGCTACCAAAAGGTCCATGTTCCCAACCCCTGCCCTTAGGGCCCCAAGGGCACCCTTGTAAAAAACATAGCCACCCAAAACCTGAACCATAAGGGCTAATAAAGCCTGAAAATACATACTATAGACACCATGCCAAAGCATTAAAACCATAATACAAAGGCTTGAAATCCAGCAAAAAAGAAGTGTATAAGTATTCCATCTTTTTTCCTCTACCGCTTCCACCTTGTAGCCCAAAGACTCTATAACCCTTTTTATCTGCTCTACATCAAGGAAATCCTCCTGATATTCAACCAACACCCTACCAAGCTCAAAAGAAACTTGTACATCTTTTATTCCACGAAGTTTTTTCAGACTAATATCTATAGCCCTTGCGCAGTTTACACAGGACATACCAGAGACCTTTAAACTTACCCGCATAGTCTTAAGTATTTTCTAAAGGGATGTTAAATTCAAGGGGTTTATTTTACTTTGTTTTGTTTATATATTCTAAAACCTTTTTGGGGTCTGCGGATGGATCTACTCCTCTGTATACCTTCTCCACCCTTAGGTCGGGGTTTATTAAAACCGTATCCCTTGAACAAAATCCTGCTATTACGCTTACACCATAAGCTTTGGCTACTTCTCCCTTTGGGTCTGATAGAAACTCAACGGAAAGGTTATACTTCTCTCTGAATTTTTTTATGCTTTCCACCTTATCGGTGCTTATGCCAAAGACCTTCACCCTTAGCTTTTCAAACTCTGGCATTAGCCTTGTGTATTCCTTTGCCTGAGTGGTACATCCGGGAGTATCCGCTTTGGGATAAAAGTAAAGAACAACCCACCTTCCCTTGTAATCGGACAGATTTACCACCTTTCCTTCGTGGTTTTTTAGGCTAAAAAGGTAAGCAGGCTGTCCCTCTTGAAGAGGATTACCCGCCTGAGCTATACCCAAAAGGGTAAGAAGTTTTATAATAAACTCCTTCATTTCACCACCTCCAAAAGCTGTAAGCTATAATTAAAACTCCAAAAGCCAAAGGTAAAAAGCCCACATAAAACCAAAAAGTGGCAGAGCCCACCACCAGAAGAATACCTCCCAAGGCTAAAAGATCCTTTTTTTCCACATATCCCAAGGTGGAATAAACTTGAGATTGAAGATGCAAACCAGTTCCAGAAACAAAGGAAGTTATCAAAAGTCTCTTTATTTCAAAGCCGTAGTTATCCAAAACATACTTGGCCCAAAGCCCTCCTAATATAGCCAAAAGAAGCCCAAAGGAAAACCTTGTCTTTAAATGTCCCAGGCCAGCCCTTTCCAAAAGCCCAGCCATACCATACATTAGAGCCAAACCACCAAGAAAGGCAAAAACAATGTTTATACCACCCAAGGGCAAAAGAAGACAACCCACCAAAGCATAGGTTTGGGGCTTTAAGCCATCAGCTTTTTTATTTTTCTGCATATATATGCAAAATATACTCTTAAAAAGATATCTTGTCAAGAAGTTTGACGATGTTGTGTCAAAAATTCCAATTCAAACAAGCTCCTATGTTAAAATTGTAAAGGATGGGCAAAATAACCCCATACTCTAAGCTCATCCTCTCTATCAAGGCGGTAATTTTTGGGAAAAACATGGGCTATTTTTGGGGACTTTTACATGCTTTTACAGATAAGAACAAGCATAACTCTTCTCCCAGTTTAGGGCGGTTTCTATGATAAAGCTTAGGTTATCATATTTAGGTTGCCATTTTAAAACTTTTTTGGCTTTGGTGTTATCTGCCACTAAAGCTGGTGGATCTCCTTCGCGCCTGCTTGCATATACCACTTTAAAATCCACTCCAGAAACTTCCTTTACCTTTTGAATCACTTCAAGCACCGAATAACCTCTTCCATAACCTATATTGAAAATGTCGCTTTTACCTTCCTTCTGAAGGTAATCCAAAGCGCTTATGTGAGCTTGGCAAAGGTCCACAACATGCACGAAATCCCTTATACAAGTGCCATCGGGAGTAGAATAATCGATGCCAAAGACTTCAAGGTAGGGTATCTGGCCTGTGGCAACCTTTACCGTCCTTAATATAAGATGGGTTGGCTCTTTGCTTACCTGCCCTATCTTCCCTTCTGGGTCTGCGCCCGCCACGTTGAAGTATCTTAGGATAGCATAACTTATACCGCTTACAGAGGAAAAGTCCCTTATTGCCCTCTCCGCAAAGAGCTTACTCCAACCGTAAGGATTTATGGGCTCTGTGGGGTCCTCTTCCTTTACAGGTATTCTCTGGGGTATACCATAAAGAGCTGCTGTGGAAGAAAAGATCAAATATTTTGTGCCAGCCCTTTGCATAGCTTGGAGCAGATTAATAGTGCCCATAAAGTTATTTTCATAGTAAAGGAGGGGTTTTTTTACACTTTCGGGTACTTTTACCTTTGCAGCAAAGTGGATCACCGCCTCTGGCTTAAACTCCAAAAAGACCTCCTCAAGGGCTTTGTAGTTTAAAAGATCCACTACCCTTAGGTCTCCATAGAGAATCGCCCAAGAGTTGCCCTCGGAAAGGTTATCTACCGTTAAAACTTCATAGCCCTTTTCTCCAAGAAGCTTAACCATATGGGAGCCTATGTATCCTGCACCACCCGTCACCAATATACGCATAAGTATATTCTAATCTACTCTATCCGCCAGATAGTCCGCCAAGTGCATAACCTCTTGACCTGTCTTGTGCTTTTTAACACCGTCTTTTAGGTTCAACACACAACCGGGGCAGGTGGTAAGGACAACCTCCGCCTGTGTGTTCCTTAAGTCTTCTATCTTTTCCCTTTGTATATTGTCCGATAGCTTTGGATTGGTTATAGAGAAAAGGCCAGCAAAACCGCAACAGGATTTATCCTTCTGGGCTTTTTTAACCCTATCTCCCTCAATCCTTTCCATAACCTGGTAAAAGACCTTATCGCTTACCTTCATGGCGCTGTAAGAATGGCAAGGCACATGAAAGGTTAAACTTTTACCAGAACCTTTGAACCTTAAGGAGCTTTCAAAAACTATCTGCGCAAAGTCAAAAACAGGCTTGAAAAGTTTATAGTCCTCCTGAAGAGCTCCACCGCACGTGGGACAGGCTACCACAATCCCATCAAAGTCATACTTTTCCATCTCTTTGATATTATGGTTTTTCAATTTTTCAAAGGTTTTTATATCCCCAGAGTAATAATGGGGTGCCCCACAACACTTTATATCCTCGGGAACTATCACCGTATAACCGGCTTTGTTCATAAGCTTTATAACGCTTTCTCCTGTTTTTCCATAAAAGGCGTCTATCATACAGCCCGTAAAAAAGAGAAGTCTACCCTTTTCCTTTTGTGCTTCAAAGACCTTCCCCCTTAGACCAAAAGCCTCTGCGGTGGGCTTTGGCATAAACTTAACCGCTCCTGTAGGAAAGGGAGTTTTTATCTCCTTGAAAGACAAAGTTTCCATAAGCTTTCCTGCAAGCTTAATAAGCCCTCTTCCACTTTTTGACTGCAACAACTCTAAGGACTTTAAAGCAAAACTTTTTACCGTGCCCTTTCCCAAAGATTCCCTTTGCAAATTCCTTGCCTTGACTATTATTTCCTTGTATTCCACGTTATTAGGACATATCCATTCGCATCTTCTACACATAGCACAGGCATCCCATTGCTTTCCAACCTCGGAGGTTAGGGGCAATTCTCCTTTAACCACCATCTCCGCTAGAGCAAGTCTTCCACGGGCAAAGCCCGCCTCTTCTTCTATGTATGGGTATGTGGGGCATACAGATTTACACAAAGCACATTTGACACACTTTTGGGCAAGGTCCAGAGGTATCTCCACAAGCTTTTCCATAGTTTATGTAAATATAGGATGGCTTTTATATTGGGAACATGATTAAAATTTTATAACTCCATGCCGGATCAAAATTATTGTAGTGGCTCATTAAGGTACGTCCAATCTATAAGGGCAACGCTACCCATCGCCTGTTAAATAGAACCCATTGGGTGATTTATGGTTTGGAGTGTAGGAGCACATTATACATTCCCACAAAGAATTTTCAAAGGGATTCTCTCCTTCTCCTAAGGAGTATAAGAAGTGGAAGGAGCAATAAGGACAACAAAGATAGGTTTTTGGAAGAACCCATGCTACAACCTCCACTTTTCCTGTATTCCTGGGGCATTACCGAATAAACAATGCTCCTTGTTTTTACAACCCCGTTTACCACACCATCCTCATCCAATAGGCTGCCGTCTTCCACCTTCACCGTTAATTTATCACCACTTATGGTGGAAAGACTTGATATATCCACACAGCCTGACCTGGTGCAGGCAAAGACCTTTGAATTGAGAGAGAGCTGCCTTGGGTAGGTTATGGTTAAAAGGGTAAACAGCTTTTCTCCCTGCTTGGGAAGGAGATAGCCCAGTCCTGAGAGGGTGCTCGAGGGTTCTATGGTTGCCCTGACGCCACCGTATATAGGCTCATAGGGGGATGGAGTGGGGCATTCCGAAGGTGGAACGTAGGCAGCTTCGGTTATCTTGGCAGAGCCCTCGGGGACCTCTAAGGTTATTGGAAGTGTTTCTTCACCCACTGGGATGGGAAGCTCCACCACGTTATCTGGGGGTGGGGGCTCCTCTGGTGGGGGTTGTGGTGGAGAGGGTGATGTTTCCTCTGGTGGCGATCCTCCTCCACCACCACCGCCTGTGCCACCATTACCTCCACCACCGCCACCGCTACCACCTCCACCTCTCAAATCTCCTGTGAACTTTGCCACAAAGGCATCAGCACTACCATTATTACTTGACTGAGCCCCGCCAGATGTGCCTGGGGAATTGGTAGAGTTTGTCCAACCAGCCACATAAACATTGCCAGAACTATCAATAGCTATGGCATTAGCCAAATCCCAATCACTTCCACCAAGGTAAGTGGCTTGAGTAATGTTTGTCAAGCCACTGTTTAGCTTTGCCACAAAGGCATCCCAACCACCACTACTATTTGACTGAGCCCCGCCATTTGTGTTTGGGAAATCGTCAGAATGTGTCCCACCAGCCACATAAACATTGCCAGAACTATCAATAGCTATGCC
>JBKBRK010000048.1:0-11092 GCA_046292245.1 Aquificaceae bacterium | reverse complement strand
TCTATGTTTTTTCTATAGGCGTAGTTTATATAACTATCGGGATAGGGGTTTTGAATCTCCTCTATGCAGAAATCCTCTGCAAGGGCAAAGAAGGTTACGGAAAGGAATATCAAAGCTATAGGCATAGTTTTAATAATATACTCAAAAACACATGCCGAGTGAGAAATTCAAAAAAGCTCAGACACAAGCCCATCAATAAAAAGTGGATATCTTACCACACTACATGTCCATCTACAAGCAAATACTCCAAGACCTTGAAAATGCCCCGCCCTTCTTGAAGATACAGGTTAAGACTTGTGGTATTGACGGAACGATATAAGTATGGTTATGCCATAGGGAAGGGTGGCATATGAGTTGAGGGGAAAAGGTAGGTGGTGTAAGGCTTTGATTTGTGTGCTTGTGTATGCATATGCTATTGGATATAGCTTTTACAGAAGGTTTGTTTGATAACGCCTAATTTCTCACACAGCGTATTATAAATTTATACTTGGTGAAAAATTGAAGAAGTTCTTCTCTTAGCGCACTAAAGGAAAACTTCATCCGAAAATAAATAATGTTTAAATTTTGAACCAACTGCTCATTTAATGAGCAGTTTTTGAAATCCCCCTTTTCTAAAAGTTTTGATATTCCTTGTTTTTTACATTTGGCATATTTTTTGCAAATATTAAAGGGAAGAAAAAACTTTTGGAGGTGTAGGCATGAAGAAGGTAGCAGCAGCCTGTTTGCTATCCGCAGTCTTTGCAGCACCAAGTTATGCCATCAAGCTAAGGGATGCCGACATTGACTTTGGCATCCAGTACAGGGTCATGTACAACAACTCCAACATCGGATCCAACAACCAGTACGACTTCTTCAGACAAAGGCTCAGGCTGAACTTTGACGTCAAAACGGAAAGTGGTGTTGGTGGCTTCCTCCAGATTGAGTACAGGGGTGGATGGGGTGGCTCATCCCCAGCACAAAGCGACCCAAGGGGTGCCTACGATGTTAATGCCTTTAACAGGCTCCAAGCAAGGGGTATAAGATATGGCTATCTTTACTTCCCAGCTGGTCCTGGCACTGTTCTGGCTGGTATCCTTCCTGCAAACGACCAAGTGGACCAGATGCTCTTCTCCGCAGACTGGGACCTTAACATAGGCGGTATAGCATACGCTGGAAAGGTAGGGGGTCTTGACTATAGGGCTGCCTACGTAAGGCTTGTGGAAGGCGCCTTTTATAGGAATACTGCAGTAAAAGATAAAGACCAACACTTCTTGGTCTTGGACCTAAATACTCAGCTCGGTGCAATTGATGCAGGTATTCACTACTATGGAACTTATGGGAAGATATGTGCTGCAGGACAAAACTGCACTCCAGCCGACTTTTTCACCCTCAATCAAACATGGATAGGACCTCATGTCAATGTAAAGTTTGAACCCTTGACCCTCCATGGAGTCGTGCTTGCAAACACGGGCAAGATAGCCAACGATTCTACGAATGGCTTCCTTGTAAGGCTTGAGGGTTCGGCTCCCCTTGGTCCTGCAAAGGTAAGCCTTCTTGGCATTTACTCATCGGGTAAGAACAATGGAAGGGGCTTCCAAACAGTTCATGGGCTTCTTGGCACAAGTGGCTACTGGGCTTACACTTACATCTTTACACCCCATGGACCTTCCGACGTGAACGACTTTGGGCTTGAGCCCGGAAACATGGGATATGGTCTTACAACAGTGCAGGCAAAGGTGGACTTTCCTATAACCAAGGGCTTTTCTGTGCAAGGCGTTGTAGGAACCTTTAGCTCCAACAAGGATATGGCCGGAAACGGTAAAAGCCTTGGTACAGAGGCTGGAGTTACCTTTACCGCAAACCTTGGCAAGCATATGAACCTTGAGTTTGGAGGTGCTTTCGCAAGCCTTGGCAACGCAGGAAGAGCTATTTACAACGCTGGTGCAAAGAAATCTGTAAACGAGCTCTTTGCAAGGCTTCAGATGGAGTTTTAGGGCTTAGCTACTGCAAGGGGCCTTCCTCTGCGAAGGTCCCTTTTTTTATTTTCCTATTGCTATATTTTAACCTGTGGCTTGTCCATAAGCTTCTACAAAAAATCTTTTTAATCTTTTAAGGATAAAATTTCTAAGAATGGATAAGATAGTCTTTCTGGGAACTGCCGGCGGTAGGGCAAGCGTCTTTAGGTTTTTAAGAAGGTCTGGTGGATTTCTCCTTTGGCTTTCTGGAGACCTTGTGCATGTGGATCCCGGACCGGGTGCCTTTGTCTATTTACATCAATTGGGTATAGACCCAAAGGGGATAGACCTTGTGGTGCTTTCCCATATACACTTGGACCATTCTTCTGATGTAAATGCGGTGATTGAATCTGCCACAGATGGCGGCAAAATAAGGAACGTAGCCCTTTTTGCTACAAGGTCTGCCTTTGAAGGGCATCAAAGGGTAGTCTTGCCCTTTATAAGGGAAAGGCTTGCAAAGGAAGGCTTTTTAGAGGAGGGCAAGGAGCTTACCTATAAGTCCATTAAAGTAAAGGCTGTGATGAGGCATACCCATCACGAGGCGGAAACCTACGCCCTTTTGTTTAACGATAAAGTTTTGTATGTTTCCTGCGCTCTTTATGAGGATAGAATGCTCCATATGTATCCAAAGGGTGTGGATCTTATGATAATAAATACCACCTTGTACGAAAAGACAAAGCCCATAGACCATCTTACCCTAAAAGATGCGGAAAAGCTTATATGGGAACTTAGACCTAAAAAGGTCATACTTACCCATTTTGGCTATGAGTTTCTTACCCAACATAACCCTAAAAGAATAGCTCAGGAGTTATCCCAAAAGTATGGCATAAGCGTTGTTTCTGCAGAGGACTTTATGGAGGCGTATTTATAGTGCTTGAACACTTTTTCCCAGGACTAAAAGAGTGGGCGGAGGGGTTTGTACAGGAACACGGATACACTGCTTTGTTTCTCCTCTCTTTTACCGAATCCATAATACAGCCCGTCCCACCTTATCCCTTTATAGTAGGCGCTCCTTTTTTCGGCTTGAGTGCTCCTATGGCGGGCTTGGTGGCATTCCTTGGTAATCTTCTTGGGGCTTTAGTGGCTTATTATTTAGCCAGGTTTCTTGGGGAAAAAGCGGTAAAGAAACTTTTTGGAAAAAGGCTTTATCTAAAGGGAGAAGCTCTTTTTAACAAGTATGGTTTTTGGGCGGTGCTTATTGGGGAGCCCTATAAACTTGTATGTTGGCTTGCGGGGCTTTTTAACATGCCACTGATAACTTTCATAATAGCAAGCCTTATAGCAAGGGCAATAAGAATAGGAATTTTTGTTCTCTTTGGTGATTTTTTGAAATCCTTGTTTGGTTAATGGGTGCGGGAGGACTCGAACCCCCAACCGGGCGGTTATGAGCCGCCCGCTCTGCCATTGAGCTACGCACCCATGGATAGATAAGATTATAAAACCTCTTGAAAAATTTTTCAACATTGTGATAAGGTTTTTAGTTAGAACCAAAGGAGGTAGGGCTATGAAAAAGTACTTATTAACTTTTGCCCTTCTTGGAGCCCTTTGCAATCCTGCAATAAATACCTCTCCTTTGGGAATAGGCGGACCTACAATAGACTTCCAGCAAGAATTGGAAAACTCCCAAGAAGACCTTTTTGACGTTGATACTGTTGAGAAAATAATAGCCATAGAAATGTCTGTGGAGGAAGCCTTTAAGGAGCTGACAAACCTCAAAACCGTGGAAACGGTAAAGCCCGATATATGGCCTGTGGTGGGTGTTATAACCTCCGATTACGGTTGGAGGTTTATGGGTAGGCGTAGGGAATTTCATACGGGTATAGATATATCTGCGCCTTATGGCACACCGGTTGTGGCTTCTGCAGAGGGCAGGGTTATATACGTAGGATGGATAAGGAGCTACGGAAAGACTGTAATCCTATACCACGGCTATGGCTTTGCCACTTTATATTCCCATCTTTCTGACATAAAGGTTAGCTATTCCGATAGGGTTGTAAAGGGTCAGATAATAGGAGATGTGGGAACTACAGGCAGAGCCTTTGGTCCTCATTTACACTATGAAGTTTTAAAGTATGGTGTAAGGCAAAACCCTATAGCCTACCTGCCTTAAAGCAGCCCTCTTCTTTTGAGGGCATCTTCGTATATCCTTCTGTAAAGGTGGTTCCATTCGGGAGTGCCTTCCACTATCTTCCTTGAGTAGGACCTTATCCTTTCTCTAACTTCTTTGTCTATCTCTTCTTCTTCCTTTACCGCTTCCATCAGTATTTCCCTTATTCTGTTTCTTATGACAGAAGGCTCTTCATAGATCTCCACCTCTGGGTCTTCCATTATCATATCCTTTATCCTATGAACTATTTGATTCATCCTTTCTCTTCTGCTTGTGTGTATGTTCATCTCCTCCGCCAACTTGCTTCTCACAGTTTTATATGCGGTTCTGTAATCAAGGCTCGTTTCTTCCAAAAGGTCAAGTTTTTCTTTTAGAATTTCCTTTGTTTTCTCGTCTAAAAGCCTTTCCTCTTCCTCCGCCTCCTTAAATATGGCTATTATCTTTTTCTTAAAAGTGTAAGGATTCTCCGGTTCTATGATCCTTTCCCTATCACAAAGCTCCTTAATTATCCTGTCCGCTATCCTTTCCACCAGCTTTTCTGGCAATCTCATCCGTTGCCTCCTAAATCCTATCAATTATATCATAAAAAGCTGTTAAGTATAATTTTGACTTCTTGCGTATATTCTCCGTTGATTTCGTTTATAATCAAGGGCTTTTCTATGGTGATTACAGGTCTTAGATTCTTTAATGCGTATAAACGCACTATTTTCCCTGCTTTATCTATCCTTGAATAGAAAATTTTCATGCTTTCTACGCCTAAATTATACTTTAGCATGTAGTTTATGCTTTCAATTAACCTGTTGGAAGCCATCAAAAGATTAAAGCCTTTACCATCTTTAAGTAAATAACTGCCAGCTTTTATAAAATCTTCAAGGCTTGTATCCGATTCATGATGGTAGATGTTGCCCTTTGATAGATGAAAGGGAGGGTTGGCAACCACCAAGTCAAAGGATTGGGGCTTTAAGGAGGAGTTTTTTATATGTTTTAAATCCAAGTCTATTATGCGTATCTTTTCCTCAAGATGGTTTACCTCTATGTTGTGCTTTAACAATTCCAACATCAAAGGATCTCTCTCCAAGGCATACACATAACAGCCATACCTTAGAGCTATCAGGATGGATAGAGCGCCAAAGCCTGCGCCCAGGTCTAAAACCTTGTAGTTTTTCTTTACGCCCTTGAGGTTTGCTACAAAGAGTATCTCTACTATGGAAAGTCTATGGCTTCTGGGTTGTTTAAACCTTACCTTTCCTCTAAAAAACTCAAACTCTTTACACTCTGCCAAACCTTTCCACTAACTCCAACAAAGTCCTTGCCCTTTCCCTTAGCTTCTCATACTCTTCTACTTCCTCCATAGTCTGGGCTGTAGCAAGCTTTTTCATCGCTTGGTCAAAGAGTTCCTTCTCCTTACCAGGGTCTATATCTCCCACGTTGTAAGCTTCTTCTGCGAGTATTATCACCTTTTCGGGAGTTATATCCACAAAGCCATAGGTTACCGCTATACCATTTTCCATCTTTCCGTCAAAATAAACAAGCCCAGGCTTTAGCAAGGTCATAAGATACATGTGCTTTTCCAAAACCCCTATCTCACCTTCCGCCGTGGGAATATTTACCGAATTAACTTCCCTTGAAAAATGCAAGCCTTTTGGTGTAACTATCTCCACCTTTATCATGGCTCTTAAAATTATACCACCTTTACCCTCACCTCTTCCCCCAAATCCACTCCCAATTTTTCCCTTGCACTTTCCATAGGAATAAAAAGCTCCATGAGACCAAAGCTACCACATATTAAAGCAGTTGTATCTACTTCAAGAAAATGGGATGCTATCCTTAGACTTTTTCCCCTAAAAATCCCCCTTTCGTAGGTGCCACAAGGGATATTGGTTATACAATTGCCAAAGTGGTCAAAGTATATAACCTTGCCTATTATATAACCTTCTTCTTCCCTTGGCTCTTCCCATGGTAGCATAAATTGGTAATCCACTGGCTTGCCAAAATCTTTGGGTTTAACCCCCCTACTAAGATGGGCACAAGCGGGGGCAAAGATATCCCTACCATGGAAGGTTGAGCTTATCCGTGGAAGTGTGTATTTCTCAATTTTGTAAGCTCTTGGCTTATGGCCCATATTCCTAAGGGCAAGGTCAAAAAGTCCATTATAAGGTCCCACAAAGGTATAATCTCCAGACACAACTATAATGGGCAGTCTTTTTGAACCAACGCCGGGATCTACTACGCATAAAAAGATGGTCCCCTTTGGAAAGTAGGAAAAATGAGCCTTTAAAAGGAGAGCCCCATGCATCACATTAAAGGGCTCTACATGATGGCTTATGTCTACTATATGTGCCTTAGGATTTATCCCTAATATCACTCCCTTCATCGCACCCACAAAGCCATCCTTTGTACCAAAGTCGGTAAGCATTGCAATAATCGTTTCCACGGTTTATTATTTTAAGTAAGGAGGTGAAACATGGAAAAAAACATGGCAACTTGGGATAGGGCTTTAAGGGTGATTTTGGGCATAATCTTTCTCTATCTTGCCTTTACCAAGGGTGGAGCCTTTTGGATACTGGGCATAATAGGCATAGTCTTTATAGGCACATCCGCCATAAGTTTTTGCCCACTTTATAAGGTAGTGGGTATAAAGACAGGTTGAAGGTCCTTGCAGTAGACTATGGAAGGAAGCGTATAGGTTTAGCCCTCGGGGATACAAGCTTAGGTTTATCCATCCCCATAGACAGTATAAAGAATAGTGGTGAGGGGGTTTTATCGGAGCTTTTAAAAAGGGTTGAGGAGTATAAGGTCTCCTTGGTTTTAATAGGTCTTCCCTTGACTCCTTCCGGCAAAGAGGGGGAAAGGGCAAGGGAAGTTAAGGCTTTTTTTGAAAGCTTAAGGTCTATAATTCCAGAAGATGTGGAGATGATCCTTTGGGACGAAAGGTATACCACGGAAGAAGCTTACAGGATGATGGAGGGTGTTGGTTGGAAAAGGAAAAAGGACCTAAAGGATAGTCTTTCCGCTTATGCTATACTCTTAGAATACTTGGAAAGCCTATGAGGTATATCAAGGTTTTAATCCCTCTTTTTCTTGTGGGGGCTTTTTTGGTTTATTCCTTTTTGCCGGTGAAGGTTGAAAAAAAGATGGTTGAAATAGCTTATGGTATTTCCACCTATGATATGGCTATTTTACTTTACAAGGAAGGGTTTTTGAGAAATCCCTTGTCCTTTCTTTTTCTTCATAGTATAAACCGAAAAAAGCTGGAAGCAGGTGAGTATGAATTTGAGGGATTTGTTTTCCCTTGGGACATATACCAAAAGATAAGCAAGGGACTTAAAAAGCTTTATAAAATAACCATCCCAGAAGGTTCAGACCTTTATGATATAGCCCTTATCCTTGAAGAAAACCGCATATGCTCCTCAAAGGATTTTCTAAAATACGCCCTTTCGGAAGAGGTCGTTAAAAAGTATGATTTGAAAACCCCAAACATGGAAGGCTTCCTATTTCCAGATACTTATTTCTTTTCAAAAAACACCCACCCCATAAGGATAATAGACCTAATGCACAAAAACTTTCTAAAAAAGACAGAGGCATTAAGAGAGTTATTAAAGGAGAAAAATCTTAGCCTTGAGGAGTGGGTTGCTATAGCCTCTATGATTGAAAAGGAGACTGCAAAGGCCGAAGAAAGGCCTCTTGTGTCTGCGGTAATATACAACAGGATAAAAAAGGGAATGAAGCTTCAGATAGACCCTACTGTTATATACGCCTTAAAGAGAAGAGGAGAATGGCAAGGAAACTTAACCCTTAAACATCTTACCATAGATGACCCTTACAACACCTATTATTACTATGGACTTCCACCTTCGCCCATTTGCAATCCCGGGCTTGGATCTCTTAAGGTAGCCTTAGAACCTGCAAAGGTTGACTATCTTTACTTTGTTGCAGATGGCTCTGGAGGGCATTACTTTAGCAGTACCTACTCGGATCATATCTCAAAGGTAAAGCTGTACAGAAGGAGATGATATGTTTATATACTTGGTGGGCTATTCGGTAGAAAAAAGGCTTCTTATTGCAGTTGGGAAAAACATAAAAGAGGTCTTTGGCTTTGATGTTAGATTTTCCCATATAAGCTTTCCGCCCTCTTTGGGCTATGATTTTCAAAGAAAGCAGTATAGGGCAAGGGATCTTTTAAACTACCTTTCAAGGGTCTATTACCCAGATATGCTAAAACTGGTAGGCTTGTTCGGCTTTGATATTTACGAGGAGGGTCTTAACTTTGTCTTTGGACTTTCCCAACTTGGAGGAAGGTATGCGGTGGTAAGCGTGTATAGGCTTTTTGATAGAAGGGAAAAGGTGTTTTTTGAAAGGGTCTATAAGGAGGTAAACCATGAACTTGGGCACGCCTTTGGGCTTTTGCATTGTAAGACGCCGGGCTGTGTTATGAACTTTTCCAACAGCCTTTTGGAGGTGGATGCCAAGGGCAGGTTTTTCTGTGAAAAATGTAATAAAATATTACCAAAACCTTAAGGAGGTTTATGATGGCAACTATAACCTATGAGGAGGCTCTTCAACTTCTAAAGGAGCAGATAAAGGACTTTGAAGCTTCCGCAAAAATGGAAGAGGTGGGTGTTGTTTATTATGTGGGTGACGGTGTCGCAAGGGCTTATGGTCTTGACAACGTTATGGCAAACGAGCTTGTGGAGTTTGAAGGTGGTACCATGGGACTGGCCTTTAACCTTGAAGAGGACAACGTGGGTATCATAGTCCTTGGTAGTGAAAGTGGAATAAAAGAAGGTTCTATAGTAAGAAGGACAGGAAGGATCTTGGACGCTCCCGTGGGCGGAGGTCTTATAGGTAGAGTTATAGACCCCCTTGGAAATCCCCTTGACGGAAAAGGTCCTATCAAGTACGAGTACAGGTCTCCTGTGGAGAAGATAGCTCCGGGAGTTGTAAAAAGAAAATCGGTACACGAGCCCCTTCAAACGGGTATAAAGGCAATAGACGCCATGATCCCCATAGGCAGGGGACAACGTGAGCTCATAATAGGTGATAGGTCAACGGGAAGAACCACCATATGCATAGACACCATACTAAATCAAAAGGATACAGACGTTTACTGCATATACGTAGCCATAGGCCAAAAGAGGTCTACCACCGCAAGGATAATAGAGCTTCTTGAAAGAAGCGGTGCTATGGAATATACCTGCGTGGTGGTTGCATCCGCCACAGATCCAGCATCCTTGCAATACCTTGCGCCCTTTGTGGGATGTACCATAGGGGAGTACTTTAGAGATAGCGGAAAGCATGCCCTTATCATCTATGATGACCTTTCCAAGCATGCGGAAGCCTACAGACAGCTATCTCTTTTGATGAGAAGACCACCGGGAAGGGAAGCTTATCCCGGAGACGTTTTCTACCTTCACTCAAGGCTTTTGGAACGTGCCGCAAAGCTAAACGATGAGTTGGGTGCAGGCTCTCTTACGGCCCTTCCTATAATAGAAACAAAGGCTGGGGACGTGGCTGCCTACATACCCACCAACGTAATATCCATAACCGACGGTCAGATATACCTTGAGCCAGACCTTTTTAACAAGGGGATAAGGCCCGCCATAAACGTAGGATTGTCTGTTTCAAGGGTTGGTGGTGCTGCCCAGATAAAGGCTATGAAGCAGGTGGCAGGCACCCTTAGGTTAGACCTTGCCCAGTTTAGAGAGCTTGAAGCTTTTGTACAATTTGCTTCGGAGCTTGACAAGGCAACCCAACAAACCATAAACAGAGGTCTTAGACTTACAGAACTTCTAAAACAGGAGCCCTATAGCCCAATACCCGTAGAAAAGCAGATAATAGCCATCTATGCAGGTACAAACGGCTACCTTGACGACCTTCCAATAGGCTCTGTTAGAAAGTTTGAAAAAGAGTTGTATGTGTATTTAGACAAAGAAAGACAAGACCTTCTCCAAGAGATAAGGGAAAAGAAAGCCCTTGATGACCAGCTTAGGGCAAAGATAGATAGCGCCCTAAAGGACTTTAGGTCCAAGTTTGTTCCTTGAGGGCTTACATAGGCTGTAGTGGCTTCTTCTACAAGGATTGGGTGGGTGGCTTTTACCCACCCCTTCTAAAGAGGGAAGACTATATAAGGTTTTATTCTCAATACTTTGAAGTAGTAGAGATAAACTCTTCCTTCTATCGCATGCCAAACAGGGGAAGTATAAAAAGTATGCTTTCCAGAACTTCCACCCTTAGGTTTTCCTTCAAAGCCAATAGGGTCTTTACCCATGGGAGAAACTACAATAAAGAGGATGTTAAAAGGTTTCTTTTTTCTTTGGAACCTGTATTTGAAGAAGATAGATTTATAGCCCTGCTCTTTCAATTCCCAGAGAGTTTTGGATATAAAGAAGAAAGCCTTGAATATATCTCAAAGCTTTCCAAAGATTTTAAAGGTATTACAAAGGTTGTGGAGGTTAGAAATAAAAGCTTCAAAAAAGCTGACTTTTATAGCTTTTTGGAGGAAAGGGGCTTTTCTCTGGTAAATACAGACGCACCAAAGGGCGGTAAATTCCTTGTGGGTCCTTGGGTTGGTGTTGGAGCTATCAACTATATAAGGCTTCACGGTAGAGACTCGGAACGTTTGTATGACTATCTATATTCCTTGGAGGAACTAAGAAAGCTAAAGGATAAGATAAAAAAACTTGGCAACAGGGATACTTATATCTTTTTTAATAACACCCTTAGGGCAAAGGCAGTCCTAAACGCCTTGCAGTTTAAACTTCTTTTTGGAATAAGGGCGGAAATACCCCAAAGCTTGGAAAAGTCTTTAAAGGAAAAGGAGTGGGAGTAAGGTATATTTATTTAACCTGTTTATTACACGCTCTCCCACAATCTCCTTGTCTTTATCAAAACCTTGGCTTAAATTTTAACCATTGACATATTACAGCCGTTGGAAAAAAAGCATAGAGGAAAGATCTAAGGAAGTAGCCCTACAGAAAAAGTTAGAATTAAA
>JBKBRK010000047.1:0-11125 GCA_046292245.1 Aquificaceae bacterium | reverse complement strand
AGTCAAGGGCTGGTACGATGCGGTCAAGGGAGGGCTCAATCACCAAGGTATAGATAAGGTCGCCTGTGTCCTTTGGCATAGGAAAGCTTTTTTCTGAAGCCCTTAGCCAGGTGTTCTTTTCATATCTATCAAAGACTATAGCCCTCCAGTAGGGGTCCTTTAGATTCTGAGACAAGCCATAGACTCTAAAAGCTACCGTGTTGTCCTCCTGTATATCACCCACCTTTCCCAAGCTCACACTATCGGAAATACCCGTTTTTAGCCCTCCCCCCCTTCCAAAAAGGTCAAAGAGGGGCGTTTGACTCCTTGGCAAAAGGAAGAAAAAGGGAAAGGTAAGAAAAAGCACAGAGAAGAAAAAGGCTAAGCTTACAAGGATGTAGTTTTTGTAGGTAGCCCAACCAAGCCTTTTATCTCCCACTTTTTTGTATAGGTTTAAAAAAACCAAAGAGGACACACCAAGGAAACTATGAAATAAAAATACCAAAAGGAAGCTAAAGCTTAGGTTGTAGGCGGTGGAGATGGAAAGGGCAAAAAGGCTAAGCAAAAGAATCTGATAAAGGTCTCTAAGCTTTTTTTCTTCAAGGCTTTTTATGGAAAGAAGAAGCAAAACCACGTGGGAAAAGGGCTTTAACAGGTCTTCAAGACTTAAAAAGGAAAGAAAGTAAAGGCTAAGTAAAAAGCCAAAAAGGGTCAATAAAAACCTTCTAACGGGATAAACCTTTCTAAAGTCCAGGAATATACCAATTATATAAACGCCCAAAAAGATAAGAAAATACTGAATTTCGGACACGTTCCAAAGGGAAAAGATGCCCACAAGGGCTGTAAGGTGCACAAGGGAATAGGTAAAGGCTCTGCAATTACTTAGATAGTTTAAGGGCATATTCCTTTACCTCTTCTTTGTACTTGGGATGGGCGTAGATTCTATAAAAGTTAATATCCTTCAAAGAAGCTACAAGGGTAGAGGCTTCCCAAAGGCTCAAAAACCTCCTCCCATCCCAAAGAAGTATATCCTCTTCCAATACCTTCTTGCTTATGTGGTCAAACCTAAGAAGGTCTTTTTCATATCTTTCTAAGAGTCTTTCCTTCACATAGCTAAGAATTTCCTTAGAAGTGGTAGAAAAGACCTCTCTGTAGTGTTCTCTTCCTATGATCCTTCTTACCCTTTCCTCCTTGTGTCTGTCCAAAAGGAGAGATATAAGGTGAGAGTCCGTTTTTCTATGAAAGTCCTCCCTGTTTAAAAGGTCTTCTTGAAAGAATTCCTCAAGGAGCTCCTTTAGGTGTATGTTTAGTATGCGCACCACCTTGTGGAAATAAACCTGCGAATACATAAAGTACCTGCCAAGTATAAAGCTTTCCAAAGACCTAAGGGCGCTTATATGGACACACTTTTTACCCTCAACCAAGAGAATATTTTCAAGGAGCCTGCTGTAGTCAAAAAATCCATAGGAAGTTCCACAAAAGTAAGCATCTCTTCTTAGATAATCCATCCTGTCTGCCCCAAACTCCCCCGTGATTATGTTGGGCAGGTTTTCCGACTTTCTAAAAGCTATCTGTATAAGTACCTCAAGGTCTTCATGGGCATATCCACAATCCAAAAGGATATCCGCCAATCCCTCTTGGTAAAACACCTTTTCTCCGATAATTTCATGGCTTTTGTTTCCCAAAAGTACTTCGGTGGTGTGGGAAAAGGGTGTATGCCCTATATCGTGGATAAGCCCTGCCAAACGAAACAGCTTGTACAATTTTTTATCCCCAAGCCCAAGGCTATTACAGATCCTACCAGCAAGCTCCATAGTGCCAAGGGAATGTTCAAACCTGCTGTGCTGTGCAGAAGGGAAAACCAAGTAGGCAATGCCCAATTGGTTTATAAACCTAAGCCTCTGTAAAGGATAGCTGTTTATTATCTTTGTTTCCTCTTGGTCCGCCTTTATGAGTTGGTGAATAGGGTCCGAGAACTCTTTAAACATACCTCTCCCTCAAAGGAATAAGCCCTTGTGTTTTTTCTGTCAAAGACCCTCATAAAAAGACCTTTGATAAATTTTATAACCCTATCAAAAAAGCCCCTTTTCCTTTTTAGGCTTACAAACTCAATCTTTATGGAGCTTAAAGAGCCACCCTTTTCTATCCTTCTTATCAAGCTTTCTATGTCTTTTTTTAGTTTAAAGAGATTTATACCATAATAGACATCGCCAAGTTTTTCAAGGTCTTTTACAGACTGCTTTAGATCCTGCAAAAGGTCTGACTTTCCCCTTGAGTATAGCTTGGAAAGGTTGTATAAAACCCTAAAATAGACCTTTTCTGAGGTAAATCTTTCAAAACAAACTTCGCAGTAGCTTTCTACCTCCTCATAGAGCCCTTCATTAAACATGATGGAGGAGATCATCACCGCATCCTGGGAGGTGAGATATTTTCTATAGGTGTTTATCCTGCTTAAAAGATTCCACAGCTTTAAAACCTTGTAGTTTATCTCCTCTAATTGGTTTATGTATTCATGCCTTAGGCTGATGAAGTATATACCATCCTCCTCTACCTTGTATATGTCTTTGCCAGTATAGAGGTTCCCATAAAGGTCTGATATTACAAAGAGGTTCATGCTCACCAGAAGGTCTTTCCAATAGCTTCTTGCCCTTTGAAAGTTCCTATAGGCGCAGGAGAGGAATCTGTTTAGTTCTATGATGGGGCTTACCTCCCTCCTTACAAGCTGTGAATAGCACATAAGGTAATAAACCATCTCCTTTTTGGAAGGGTCTTCCAAAACCTCCAGTATAAGGCTGCTTAGGGGGCCTCTTTCCTTTATCTCCAGCATAGTTATAATATAAATCTTATACCTTGTAAAAGCCATTAGTTCATAAGCCTTTTAAGAAGTTTTATCTTTTCTTAGTCACCTCGCCTAAATTGGGGTTAAGAGCCCAATAAAACCAAACTTTAATACCTTTCCGTATCATGTAATCCACAAACTTATCCTGCCAAATTTTATCCTTAAACCAAGGTCATCTTTTGCTAAGGTTAAGCTGCCTCCCCAAATGGGAAGAAAAGAGTATGGTCCTATGAAGGCTATGATGTTTGGAAGATTAAAGTTTGAAGGTCCAAAAGGTGTAGCCATGAAGAATATGGGTCCCTTTGAAGCCTTTCTTGATATAGTGGATAATCCTCCCCACGATGCAGGTAAATGTTCTTAAAAGATAATCCTTTCAAGGGTAAGTCCCTTTGCCTTTGCAGTATAGGGGCACTTACTCCCTCCTTCCAAATAGTTTTTTATCTCTTCTATCCTTAGCTTTCCAAGTCCTAAATAGACAAGGCTTCCCACGATTCTTCTAACCATGTACCTTAAAAAGTTTGGTGCCCTTATTCTAAATTCTATAAGCTCCCCTTCCTTACAAAGGCTTACATCTTCTATGTTTATAAAAGTGTTTTTTTCTTCTTCCAACTTGGCAAAAGAAGAAAAGTCATGGGCACCGAGAAGGAGTTCCACCGCAGAAAGCATCCTTTCATAGTCAAGTTTGTAGGGAATTCTCCAACAAAAAGGCTCAAGGAAAGGATCCCTTGAAAAGCTGTTAAAGATCCTATAAAGGTAAACCTTTCCTTTCACGCTATAGCGGGCATTAAATCCCTCCTCTTGCCATACTTTTTTTATACCAATATCATCGGGCAGCATAGAGTTTAAAGCCTTTAAAAGGGTTTCACCTTTTGTATCCCTGTTTGCTTGAAAGTTGGCTACGTACTCTTTTGCATGAACGCCCGAATCTGTCCTGCAACATCCTGTGAGTTTTATGGGTTCTTGAAAGATCTTTTCCAAGCTTTCCTTTAAAGTGCCTTGCACCGTCCTTAATCCTGGTTGAACCTGCCAACCATAAAAATGGGTACCTACAAAGGATAAAAGAAGTACATAGTTGGGCATAAAAAGATTATAGAGATTTTATGAGCTTTTCCTCTACCTGTTTAAAAACCCTTTCCTCTTCTTCCCCCAATTCGTGATGGTAGCCAAGCAAGTGCACAAAACCATGCACCAACAATCTTTTTATCTCTTCCTCAAGGCTATGCCCTAAATCCTTTGCCTGTCTTTCTGCTGTGTCCAAGGATATAACTATCTCGCCAAGTAAGTGATATTTACCCGCCGGTTCATCCAAAATAAAAGAGAGTACATCGGTGGCCTTATCCTTCCCTCTGTAGTTTTTGTTTAGTTCCCTAATAACTTGGTCGCCCGTTAAATATACGCTTATCTCTATCCCCTGCATTCCCTGAAGGTTTAAGAGACTTTCCACTATGGCTTTTATCCACCCTGTGGAGATTTTCCCCTTATCCTTCTTTACCAGTATCCTGTTCTTCCTTTGACCTCTCAAACTCTTCATAGGCTTTTATTATCCTTGCCACTATGGGATGCCTTACCACATCTTCCTCTTTGAACCATACAAAGCTTATACCCTCTATGTCCCTAAGGACCTTTATTGCCTCCACAAGCCCCGATTGCTCCCTCTTTGGAAGGTCAATTTGGGTTATATCCCCCGTTATAACCACCTTTGAGCCAAAGCCTATCCTTGTGAGAAACATCTTCATCTGTTCCTTTGTGGAGTTTTGAGCTTCATCCAGTATGATAAAGGCATCGTTTAGGGTCCTACCCCTCATGAAGGCAAGTGGGGCTATTTCTATTATGTTCCTTTCAAGCATATAGCTTGCCTTGTCATAATCTACCATATCATAAAGGGCATCGTACAAGGGCCTAAGGTAAGGGTCCACCTTTTCCGCTATTCCGCCTGGCAGAAAGCCCAACTTCTCTCCCGCCTCCACCGCAGGCCTTGTAAGAATTATCTTATTTACCTTGTTAGCCTTAAGATGGGCAAGGGCCATAGCCATAGCCAAATAAGTCTTTCCCGTTCCTGCAGGTCCAATACCAAACACAATATCGTTATTTTTTATAGCATCTACGTATATCCTTTGAGTGTGGGTTTTTGGTACTATAGCCTTTTTCCTGTGGGTTATCAGTATTACTTCTTCTTTCGGTGTGGTTTTTGCAACCTTTGCATTAAGGTAGTTCTCTGCCCTTTCTCTGACCTCTTGGGGTGTCAAAGGGGACTGGGTTAGTTCCTTTATAATCTGTCTTAAAAACTCATATACAGCTTTTACCTTATCCTCTTCTCCCTTTATAAGAATCTCTGTACCCTTGGCGGAGATTTTAACATCAAAGAGCTGCGAGAAGTACTTTAGGTTTTCGTCACCCCTGCCAACTATAGCATAAAACCTTTCATCAAAACTACCAAGGTCTAACTTCTCTTCTGTTTTTTCCAACATTAGCTTACTATAAATATACCCTTTTATTGGTAATAGTCAATACAATAAAATTTTTAGGGATGGTTGTCCTTTTTTGTATGTTTGTGATTTTAAACTTTACCTATGCTTTGAACCCATTCCAAATAAACCAGCAGGCTTATACCTTGATAAAACATATGAAGAGAATAGATGACTTCCCCCAAGTGCTTGATGGAAGGGAATTAAGGGAGTGGATAAGGGAGGATAAATTTCCGGAGGGCAGGCTATTTATAGACAACAGGGAGCTTAGAGAGGAGGATCTATCAAGGCTGTTAGAAAATACAAACCTTGAAAAGATTGAGGAGAAGGTCTTTGTAAAATTTGGCTGGACTTTAAAAAGAACTAATATGCGTATGTATCCAAGCATGGCAAACATTCACAAGGGCAATCCTAAGATAGACTATAACCAATATACTCTGCTTGAGCCTTTTACACTCCTTGCCATACTTCACTATTCAAAAGATGGAGAGTGGTTTTATGTACAAGCCCCCTATATGAGAGGGTGGGTAAAAAGACAAGATGTATTAATATCCCCAAGGGAAGAGCTTTTAAATATCATCCAAAAGCCCTTTTTGGTGGTTGTCAAAGACAAAGTAAAGGTGGGAGATCTTGTCTTTGGTATTGGCTCAAAGGTCCCCTATTTAGAAAAAAGAGGAGAATTTTATAGGATATTGCTTCCCAATTTAAGCTCCTTTTGGATAAAAAGAGAAGAAGGTTTGGAAGAAGGGTTTTTAAGCTTTGAGGAAGAAAGGGTAAAGTCCATACTGGATAGTCTTTTAAATACGCCCTACGACTGGGGAGGAAAGGAGGGAAGGTGGGACTGTTCCTCTTTGGTGCAAAGCCTTTATGCAGTTTTTGGCTTCGAATTGCCGAGAAATTCCGCCCAACAAGCTCAAGTTGGCAGAGTGGTTGCGGAAAGATTTTCCTCATACGAAGAGTTTAAAGATACGCTAAAGGATTTACCTCCCTACAGAACCCTTATCTTTATGAAGGGACACGTGATTATATACGGAGGATTGGAAAAGGGGGATATGGTGCTTTACCATGCAGTCCATCGTATAACAAGAGAGGATGGTACTACCTTGCCCGTCAATAGCATAACCAAAAACTACGTAGAAAGGGAAAGGCTAAGGAACATCTACAGAAGGGTTATCAGTATAAATGTTTTGGATTAAAGGCTGATAGACTCTCCTTCCTTTGGTATATACCAATCAAAGTTCAACCGATTTTTTATGGCATTGCCAAAGACCTTCATCTTTTCCTCCTCGCCGTGTATGAGGAACACCCCTCTGGGCTTTTGGGTAAAGGAGAGCCATTCTAAAAGACCCTCTTGGTCTGCGTGGGAGGAGAAGCCATTTATGGTAAATGCCTTTGCCCTTACCTCTATATCCTCTGAAAAGATCTTTACCTTTTCTGCCCCCTCTATGATCCTTCTTCCAAGGGTACCCTTTGGTTGATAACCAACAAAAACAAGGGAACATTCCTCCCTCCAAAGGTTGTATTTAAGATGATGAAGAACTCTACCACCGTTTAGCATACCAGAGCCTGCAATTATTATGGCACCAGAACTTATTGAGTTTATAGCCTTTGATTCTTCCACCTCCTTTGTAAAATGAAGGTTTGGCAGTTCGAAGGGGTTCCTTTGGAGAAAAACATTGTAGGTTTCCTTATCATAAAACTCGGGATGGGAAAGGAACAATTTTGTGATGCTGATGGCTAAGGGGCTATCAAGGAATATATGGCACTTTGGCAATTTACCCTCTTCATAAAACTCCCTTAGGACATAGAGTATTTCTTGTGCCCTTTCAAGGGCATAAGAAGGTATTATTACGTTGCCGCCCCTTCCTATGGTGTATCTAATGGCTTCAAGAAGCTCCTCTTTTGATTCTTGGAAGCTTTTGTGATTCCTATCCCCGTAGGTACTCTCTATAAATACATAATCAGCGGTAGAAGGTGTTTCTGGGTCGTGCACTATAGGTTTGTTTTTGTTGCCAAGGTCTCCAGAAAATATAATTCTCTTTGGCTTTTTGTCTTCATAAACCTCCATCTCCACAAAGGAAGAGCCTAAAATATGTCCCGCGTCTTTTAGTCTTATGCTTACACCTTTGGAAAGTTTATACTCCTTGTTGTAGGGTAGTATAACCTTGAAGTATTCAAGGGCTTCAAGCACATCGTACTCTTCATATAAAGGTGGCATAGGTGTTTTACCAACTCTAAGTAGTTTTTTCCTTAGGGTCTTATAGGTTTCGTACATAACCTTGCTGGCATCCAAAAGCATAAGCCTTGAAAGCTTTGCAGTTGGCTCTGTACATATAATCTTCCCTTTGAAACCTTCCCTGACCAAAAGGGGAATTCTTCCGCAATGGTCTATATGGGCATGGGTTAGTATCAAATAATCAATGTCTTTGGGATCAAAGGAAAACCCCTGATAATTTTTCTCTTCATCTTCCCCCTGAAACATACCACAGTCTATAAGAAGCTTTACATCTCTTACCTCTACATAAAAGCAATTACCCGTTACCCTTTTAGCTCCACCGTAGGGGATTATTTTCATGAAATGGTTTCCAAATAGAGCTTAGCTATCCTTTGGGCTAAGGTGTTCATCCTTCTTATGTACCTTGCCCTCTCTTGGACCGATATAACACCCCTTGCGTCAAGGAGATTAAAGGTATGAGAGCACTTAAGAAGATAATCATAGGCTGGCAAGACTAAATTTTCATCCAAAAGCCTTTTTATCTCCCTTTCGTACATCTCATAGATTTCAAAAAGCATCTGTGGGTCCGATTTTTCAAAGTTATATAAGCTCCATTGGTATTCGGATACTTTAAAAACATCACCATAGGTGAGCCATTGGTTCCACTTTATGTCAAAAACACTATCCACATCCTGAAGGTACATGGCTATCCTTTCAAGCCCGTAGGTGATCTCCACCGATATCTCCTCAAGGTCAAGACCTCCAGCCTGTTGAAAGTAAGTAAATTGAGTTATCTCCATACCATCCAACCAAACCTCCCATCCAAGACCCCAAGCTCCAAGCGTTGGAGATTCCCAATCATCTTCTACAAACCTTATATCGTGCTCTGTAGGGTCTATACCAAGGACCTTTAAGCTTTCCAAGTATATCTCTTGAGGATTTTCTGGTGCTGGCTTTAGAATAACTTGGAATTGGAAGTAATGTTGTAGCCTGTTGGGGTTCTCTCCATACCTTCCGTCCTTTGGTCTTCTTGATGGTTCCACATAGGCTACGTTCCAAGGCTTTTTCCCAAGTACCTTTAAGAAGGTTGCAGGATTCATAGTGCCTGCGCCTGTTTCTATGTCGTAAGGTTGCCAGATGGCGCAGCCCTTTTCCGCCCAGAACTTATGCAAGGTAATTATTATGTCTTGAAAGTACATAAAGACTATTTTAAACCCTTTCTTACCCTTTGTAGTAAGTTGTGGGCAAGCCTTATGGGTTCTGGTATGCGGTAAAGAGAGGTTTTCAAGACAAGCTCTATTGAAGTTTTAAGGCTTATAAGATGCCCAACAGATACATAAACAGGCTCCACCTTGTCCTTTGTCCTTACCACAGCACCTACTATATTGCCCTTGTAGGTAAGGTAAGAAGAGCTTCCCCTTTTCTCTCCAAGGTCTTTGTAATAGCCAAAGAGCTTCCTTTTCGCCACTCCAACCGTTGGGGAGTTTGTTTCCACACCAAAGTGGGAAGCTATACCACACCCCCTTGGATGGGCTACTCCCTGCCCGTCTATAAAAAATACATGGGGCTTTATCTGTGCTTCTTGGTAAAGTTTAAGCATAAGGGGAAGCTCTCTGAAAGCCAAAAAGGTGGGTATATAGGGAAAATCAACTATACCCTCTATAGTCTTTTGATATACAAGTCTTAAATCAGGGAGCCTAACTATTACAAGGGAAGCCCAGGCTTTGGTAGGGTTTTCCTCCATCTTTTCAAAGGTTAGGTCAATACCACCAATAAGTTCCACCCTCTGAAAACCATCCCTTTGAATTACTCTCTTGGCACACTCTTTCTGTATTTCTTTTAACCTTTCAAGGTCTTCCATAATAAAAAAATACGCTGGGTGATAAATTCCTTAAAGTTGTTGCTTGGAGGGTAGGTTTGGGTTTAAGATATTAGTTCTATGAAAGACTTAAAAATAAACCTTGTTCTTTTGCTTGCCTTGATAGCTCTATCGGTGGCTGTTGTCTCCCTTAGGCCTATAAACCTTGGGCTTGACCTTAAGGGTGGCATATCTATGGTGATACAACCCAACATGGATTATAGCCTTGAGCAGGAGTATGAAAGATATTCAAGGGATATAGAAGCAAAGCTTAGGGGAGAAAGGATAAGGATTTTGGATGTCTTGCCCCAAAAGGATGGCATAAAAATTGAGATTTTGGAAGAAGGAGACTATGCAAAGCTATCCAATATTTTAGAAAAGGATTTTCCAAGGTTTACTGTTGCCAAAAGGGAAAAGGGCGAAGTAATTGTAAGGTTTAAGGATATGGAGGTGGAGCAGCTAAAAAGTAGCATTCTTACGCAGACCATAGAAGTACTAAGAAAGAGGATAGACGAGCTTGGTGTGGTGCAGCCTGTTATAACTCGCATAGGCTCCGATAGGATACTTATAGAACTGCCAGGCGTTTTGGATGTTCAAAGGGCCAAATCCATAGTGGGAAGGACTGCCCTTTTGGAGTTTAAGTTGGTGGTAGATAGTGGACCAACAGAGGCACTAAGGGAAAAACTTACAAAGGATTATGAGATTCTCCCCGGTCAGGAAGGAGAGTGGTTTTTATTGGAGAAGCTGCCCGTCATAACGGGAGCAGACCTGAAAACTGCCTACACTACAACGGACGAGTTTGGCATGCCTGCGGTTGGTTTTGAGCTTACAGACAGGGGATCAAAAGCCTTTGCGGAGGCAACAGAAAAAAACATAGGCAGAAGGCTTGCCATAGTGCTTGATAAAAGGGTTATCTCCGCTCCGGTTATAAGGAGTAGGATAAGCGATAGGGGACAGATAAGCGGAAACTTTAATGCGGAAGAGGCAAAGGAGCTTGCCATAGTCCTAAGGGCTGGAGCCTTGCCCACAAAGGTGGATTTCTTGCAGGAAACGGTGGTTGGTCCTTCTCTTGGTAAAGATGCCATAGACAAGGGTATAAAGGCTGGCATATTGGGCTTTGTCCTTTTGGTACTCTTGCTGCTGCTTAGGTACAAATGGGCTGGTATGACGGCCACCCTTTCTATACTTTTAAACGCCCTTATGTTGTGGGCTGGCTTGGTGCTTCTTGGTGGTACTCTGACCCTGCCGGGAATAGCGGGCATAATCCTAAACATGGGCATAGCGGTAGATTCCAACGTGCTTATCTTTGAAAGGGTAAAGGAAGAGTTAAGGCTTTCAAACAGTCCAAGAAAGGCAATAGAGCTTGGCTATAAAAGGGTTCTCAGCGCTGTTTGGGACACCCACATAACCTTGCTTGTGGCTGCCCTTATCCTTTTCCAGTTTGGGAGCGGGCCTGTGAAGGGCTTTGCCACAACCCTTACCATAGGAACCATAGCTTCCTTCATCTCCAACGTCTATTTTGCAAAGGTTTTCCTTGAGTTATTGTATAAGTTAAGGATCTTTAAGGTTTAGAGATATAGGCTAAAGCTTTCACCTTTCACATTTTCTACTTCTTTGCCAGTGTAGTTTGAAGCTGTTTTATACTTTTCATCCTTTTTACCACCGTTTTTATTATCAGAGCTGTATAAAAGGTTGCCGTTAAGCTTAAAAGTTTCCACATTAAGGCCCAAGCTTTGAAGAGATTGGACAAGCTTCTGTACTTCATATCC
>JBKBRK010000046.1:0-11260 GCA_046292245.1 Aquificaceae bacterium | reverse complement strand
GAGGGAAAGAAGACCAATCCTTAGGAAAAAGGTAATGGGTGGAAGGGTCCTTATTATAGAAGCTCCTTATGTAAAGTCCATAGAGGATCTGGTGGATGCCTTTATAAAGGGAGAGAAGAGGGGAGAGGAACCAATTATTATAACCACAGGTAAGGCAAGCTATGCCTTTGCAACTGTAATCCTCGCCATTCCCATCTTCCTCTTTTATCCCCTTACAACCCACAGGATGTCCTTCTATCCCCCGGATAAATCTGCCCTTGTTCTCAACTTCAAATACAGGTCCTCTCCAGCTAAAGAGGTACTTAGGGAAGGTGCCGGTTTAAAACATATGCAGGCCCAAAGGGCAATAGTCAAAGAGAGGTCCCCTGTAAAGGTAGAGGTCTTTTTAGAGAACAGGTTAATATACTCAAAGGTGTTTAATCCAAGAGGTCTAAGAAAGGACGCTGCTATATTTGTTTACGATGAGCTTTTCTTTAAGCCAGAAGGACAAGGACTAAGGATAAGAATGGAAGAGACAGCCCACAAGGAGAAGGTTAAAGAGCTTGAATTTAAGGCACTGGAAAGGTCGAAGGATAGTGTGCTTATAATTTACGATGAGGCTAAGGGGAACTTTGTGGTTTTAAGGTAAGTATCCATCTTATCATAGCCCTTGCCTCCTCCTCTTCTAACTTTTGTGGGGGCATGCATTCCCACTTAGCCTTCCATTTACCGCATGAACCTTCCCTCAAACTCCTCAGAAGTATGTTTTCTGCCCTTTTATCTTTTTCGTACCTTTTGGCTATCTCCAAAAGGGATGGACCTATAAGCCTCCTCTTTGTATCGTGGCAATCGGTACATCCTCTCACTTTAAAAAGCCCTTTGGCATCCTTTGACCCTACTTCTTGGTCTTGGTTGCAAGAAAACAATAAAAGCATCAGCAGAAACCACATACTAAAAATCCCTCCTTTTAAAGATCACAGCACCAAGTGTCAAGAATAAAAGGTTGTAGACTACAGGGACGAGAAGGGACAAAGTAAAAAGATAGCTGATATATTTAATGAACCATCTTCCCACAAAGCCTATGATCTCGTAAAGCCCAGTGTCCATAAGGAGGTTTAGTCTGATAAGGTCTATTGGGTTTGCAAGGGTAAAAAGTATAAAAAACTTCTCCAAGGGATACTCTGAGAAGGTAATGATAAAGTAAAGAAGGATACTGTCATATAAAGCGGAGAAGAAAAGCCAAAGGAGTAGAAGGAGTCCTATACCTTTTAGCCTATCCCTTTCAAGAAGAGCCAAAAAAAGACCCAAGGATACGAAAAGGGGGACAAGAAGTGCCGTAGTGAATAGAGACTTTGTGTATATAAGGTCAAAGGACAGGAAATAGTAAAAGGGTAGATAGGAGCCAAGAAGAAAGCCTATTGATAAGGAAAGGCTTAGACTAATAAAGATGGACAGAAAAAGTGATAGCCTTTTTACTGGTTGAGTTAAGATGAATTCAATAAAGTTAATGTTATCGTAAAAATAGACAGCAGAAAGAAAAAGGGAAAAAAGGGGTAAGGTTATCAAAGCAATGTTGTTGTGGCTTATGATGGCCTTTGTTGGATCCTGGCCAAAGTACAGCAATGTATAGGTCAGGAGCAAATAAAAGACAAAGATGCCTACCATCCATTTACTTTTAAAGAGATCATAGAGTTCATACCTTATGAGCTTAGCAAGCAAAGTATAGCCTCCTCAAGCTTATTTTGCTTGGTATCCCTCTTGAGTTTTTCAACCTCTCCTTGAAATATCACCTTTCCCTCCGTTATAAACACCACATCATCAGCCAAATCTTCTACCTTAGATATCATATGGGATATATAAATTATGCTTTTCTCCTTTCCCTTTTCCTTGAGTATATAGGACCTTAGCTTGTATGCAGTGCTAAGGTCAAGCCCTATAGTAGGTTCATCAAGTATAAGGATAGGCTGGTCAAAGGCAAAGGCTATAAGGGCTCCCACCTTTTGCTTTGTTCCCCCAGATAAATTCAAGAACCTTTTGTCCATCTCCTTTGAAAGGTTTAAGACCTCTATAAGCTCATCAAGCCTCTTTGGCTCTTCCCTTCTTATGTCCTTTAACATATTAACGATCTCCTTTATGGTAAGATTTTCTGGAAATTCTGGAATCTGGGGCATATAGCCTATCATCCTCCTGCATAAGGGATCTTTTGGTGCATCCCTTCCATCTATAAGGACCCTTCCTCTATCGGGTATCACCAAGCCAAGGATTATCTTAACAAGGGTTGTTTTCCCAGAAGCATTAGGTCCAAGCACTGCGGTTGTTCTCCCTTGATTGAACTGAAGATTTAAGCCCTTGAATAGCTCCTTCTTACCAAAGGATTTGTAGATATTCTCCAACCTTATCACGGTTTTTTTACAAGTGGTTCTTTGTCTATAAGCCCTTTTGGGTTTAGAAGGGGTATGAGTCTTTCCATAGCTTCTATTATGCGTGCAAGGAAGCTATTATAAAACAAAAGGGAGAGGGGATACTTTTCAAAGAGCACAGCAATAAAGGATACAGGCCGATGGGGTATGTCGCCTATACCATCCTTATCCATGTCGTGGCCTTCGTATTTGTCCCAGTGGTTTCTCAAAAAGGTGTTTTCAAAGTATAAAAGGGTATTGGTAGACACATCAAAGGCGTTTCCTATAAAGGAGTTTCTCTCAAATAGGTTTTTCTCACTGTTGGCATAGACCTTCAAAGCCCATCCGTTATTTTTAAAGGTATTCTCCATAAAAAGGGTTCTGTTGCACCCCTCAAGGTAAGTACCATAGGAATTGTTTAAAAAGTTATTTTTATATATTTTGCTATCGGACATATCCTTTAACAAAAGGCCATAACTTGCTGGTCCACTGCTTTTTTCAAAAATATTCTCCTCAATAACTACATCCTTTGAGTACATAACCGCCACGCCTGCACCGTTTTTGTAAAAGCGATTCCTTTTGAAGTTGTTATTATCAGAGAACATAAAATGTAGGCCATACCTTAAGCTTTCCTCGCTTAAGTTTCCTTCTATGTGGCTTCCCTTCACAAATTCAAAGTATATGCCATCCCTATGCCCCTTCACATAGTTTCCCTTTATATATAGACCTTCCGAAGCCCATGCATGGATACCGTTTCCCGATGATCCCTCGGCCCTTGCAAAGCCTATGATGGTGTTGTCTTCAACCTTACAGCCTTTTACCCCTTCAAGATAAATAGCAAAGAAGTTAGCGATAAATTTGTTCTTTCTTATAACACAGCCCTTTGAGTTTTTAACTCTAAGCCCTGCCATATCCTCCCTGTAAGAGATGCCAGAGTCCTTTATCACAAAGCCTTCTATCCTTACACCATCTGCCCTTACGGTCATCACCTGTTCTTTCCTATCTCCCTCTATAACTGGCCAACCCTCTCCAATAAGCTCAAGACCTTTTGTTATCACTATTGGCCCCTTATAATTTCCAGCCTTAACTAAAATCCTCTCTCCAGTCTTTGCAAGGTTTACCGCACTTTGGATATCCTTTAGCTCACAGGTATGGCAAACAACCAAAGAAAGAAACAAAGCCACCATGTTATTGTTTGTACTCCTTTTTGATAAAGTTCCTTAGACTCATCCAATCCAAGATCTCCCCCTTTATAAACTCCCTTGCTTCCTCTTGGCTTTTATAAGCGGATAGGTTCATTCCCATGGGGCTTTTAATATCTGGACTTCTAACATAAACAGCCCTTTCCGCCTCTAAAAATTCCTTTGGGTTTAAAAAGTTCACAACATAAGCCTTCTTTATATTTTCTTCCTCTTGATTATAATAAGCAACCATACACTCTATGGCGTCAAACTTATAAACTCTACCCTTCTTTGTTATCACCTGAGCAGAAAACCTCTCATCCGCTATGACCATTTTACAGTACTCGCAAACATCCACCCCAAGGCTTATAGGTATAGGCTTATCAGGCTTGCAGGAAAAAAGAAAAAGGGGTAAGAGGAAAGCTAAAAGCACTTGGAGTATCATAACTTCCTTTCCATCAAGATAGCAAAAAAGCCTATGAGAAGAGAGGCTAAGGCTATGTACCCGCCCACGTCTGGAAAGGAGCTTGCGGTTATGTTAAGGAGCTGTTTAGTGCCTATTAGGGGTGGCTGGTAGGCAAGTCCTGGTATCTTTATGGGAGCCATTGGGTCAAGGTTATGTCCATAGTCATAACCCCATCTATAAAAGTCTACAAGACCAGCTATACCCAAAAGGGCAAAGATTATAACCCACGCAAAGAGAAGCTTCCTTTTCCCAAGAAGGGAAGAAAAAAGGCCAAAGAGGATCAAAAAGCCAATTATATAGGGCATTATCTTTAGCTCTGGGATTGCCTCTGGTACTATGGGTTTCATACCTATATAGTGGTTAAGAAGGTTTATGTTCTGCAAATCAAACTCAGTTCCGCCTGTTATCTTGTTTACCCATATGAACATCCTAAGCCCTTCTGGATATTGGGGTGCTATTAGCTCTATCTTCCAAAGTGGAAAGAAATACACAAGGATAAGAAGAAGGGAGGAGAGGGCTAAAAGCCCTCTTGAAACTATATGCATTTAAAGCCTCCTATTTTTGCGCAGTGCCTGTGTAGTACTTAAGAGGTACATTGGAGCCTGCCGGTGAAACCCTTAAATAACCTTGCATCTCTTGATGAAGGGCAGAGCAAAAATCTGTGCAGTAGAAGGGATAAACACCGACTGCCTTTGGCTTCCATATAAGGGTTCTTGTTTGACCTGGCATAAGTTGTAGAACCCATACCTTTACAGCTTACTACCTCTTTCTTTTTTCTGTAGGGGTAGGAGGAGTTTAGAGTGTGTGTCAAAAATCCCAAGGGAAAACACCGACCTTTGAGGGGTAAAAAAATATAACCATATATCAAACCCTGCAACCTTCCCATATTCCAGCAGTATCAAAGTCGCCCATTAACAGATTGTAAGTAGCCGATAGCCAACCTTTATCACTTGTTAAACTCTCCGCTCTTTTCAGATTCTCCTACTTTGAGATATCCATATCCAAGACAAAGGTTTGCATAGAAATTATTAGGGAATGTCTTTGCAGCCCTTTGCCCTGCTTGTATTGCCCTTTGATAGTCTACCGTAGGTCAAGGCACTCCTTGGCCGCATTCTGCCCAAAGGTGGCAGAAGCAAAAACCAAAGAACCAAAAAGGGTGGATAAAAGAAGCTTTTTCATAGCACTATCTTCTTAGCTTATCGCCATAAAAATTATAACCCACAAAAAATACCAAGCAAGTATTTACCTTTTTCCTTTTAAGCCCCCTGTGCTATCTTGGATCAACGCCAAGCAAGAGAAGGATCTGTTTCACATCTTCAGCCTTTGCTTCTGCGCCTATGCTTTTAAAAAGGTTGTAAGCCCTTGTAAGGTAATCCACCGCAAGTTTTTTATCTTCCTTATCTCTGCATAGATAACCTAAAAACTTGTAGCCGTAAGCTTCTCCGTATCTATCTCCTATATTTTGAACTTTTTCCAAACCCCTCGTAAGATACCTTTCTGCAAGCTCGTAGTTTTTGGCTTCTCTGTATATATCGCCAAGGTTTAGATATATACGTGCTACTCCGTGGTGATCTCCTGTCCTTTCTCCAAGCTCAATAGCTTTTTGATAATATTCTATTGCTTTGTCGTAGTCTCCCTTAGCGGAGTATATAGTGGCTATGTTGTTGTAAGTGGTGGACCTTTCTTTATCATCCTTTGCAAGGTTCAGAGCTTGTTGGTAGCAATCAAGGGCTTTGTGGTAGTCTTTTCTTATATAGTGTATTTCGCCAATGTTATTCAACGCCACCGCTTCGTCCTCTTTATTTCCAAGCTCTCTACTTATAGCCAAGTCTCTATTGTAGTAATACAAAGCAGAGTCAAGATCGCCCATCATGTACAATGCCAAACCCAAGGCATTAAATATGACGCTCAAGTCTTTCTTATCGCTCGTCAAGTTTTCTGCCCTTTTTAGATACTCCACAGCAAGCTTTAGGTCTCCAAGCTGCAGATAGCTTGCCCCAAGGAAAAAGTTTGCATATGCACTATTAGGAAACATTTCTACCGCTCTTTGCCCTGCCTCTATTGCTCCTTTGTAGTCCCCTGCATTGAGCAAGTTGATACACTCGTCAATCGCATTTTGTCTAGTGGATAAGAGAGGTCTGTCTATACTATCTGGATTGACGCCGAGTTCAAGGAGGATTTCCCTTACATCCCTAACATCAACCAGTGCTCCTATGCTTTTAAAAAGGTCATAAGCCCGTGTAAGATAGTCTACCGCAAGCTTTTCTTCTCCCTTGTCTTTGTAGAAAACACCAAGATATCCATAACCATGGGCTTCTCCGTACTTATCCCCTATCTTTTGAACTCTCTCCAAGCCCTCCGTAAGATACCTTTCTGCAATCTCATAGTTTTTGACTTCCTTGTAGATATTGCCAAGGTTTAGATATATCCGTGCTATTCCATAATAATCCCCTATTCTCTCTTCAAGTTCAATGGCTTTTTGGTAGCATTCTATCGCTTTATCGTAGTCTCCCTTAGCGGAGTATACGTTAGCCATGTTGTTGTATATGGTCGCTTTATTTTTAATATCCTCTGTAAGGTTTAAAAGTTGTTGAAGGTAATCAAGGGCTTTGTCGTAGTCTCTTTTTCTATGGTATATCTCGCCAATGTTATTCAACGCCACCGCTTCGTCCTCTTTATTTCCAAGCTCCCTGCCTATGGCTAATTTCCTGCTGTAGTAGTCCAGAGCGGAGTCAAGGTCGCCCATCATGTACAATGCCAAACCCAAGGCATTAAATATGACGCTCAAGTCTTTCTTATCGCTCGTCAAGTTTTCTGCCCTTTTTAGATACTCCACAGCAAGCTTTAGGTCTCCAAGCTGCAGATAGCTTGCCCCAAGGCAAAAGTTTACATCTACACTGTTGGGGAACATCTCTACCGCTCTTTGCCCTGCCTCTATTGCCCCTTTGTAGTCCCCTGCGTTGAGTAAGTTGATGCATTCGTTAATTACGTTCATGACCCACCTCCTTAGGTTATTAACATAAAAAAAGTTTAACAAAAAAATTTGCTTTTGTACAATGAAATGATCCACTGTTTTTCGGTAGTTTAGGCTTCCAGGCTGTTTTTTTATAGCAGGCAGGGATGCCTGCACTACCGATAAAAGGGGATTTCTCACTGGGCCCATAAAAGAATTTTGGAAAGAATAAAGCTATTGGCAAAAAGAAATGGCATACAAGTTATAAAGGTAAACCCATCTCATACATCTACCATAGGCATGTTAAAATATTCACCTCAATACATGCTAACAAAGGATGTAGCTTCTGCTTATGTGATAGCCCGTAAGGGCTTAGGGTTAAAGGAGAAAATTCCTAAGGTTTATAAAGACCTGCTAAAGAAATTAAAGGCTAACCTTAAAGAAAAACTCTTTCAGGGCTTGTGGAGAGACCCAATATGGGCACGAGCTCCTGCTTCAGGGGGCGGGGGCGGTAGCCTATGAAAGGGCTATTTTTGAAACACTCTGGTGCAAGAGGTTTTTAATATGAAGAGTGTAATTTTTGCCCTTTTGGCGAGTTTAACCTGGGGTATAGCCCCAGTTCTCTTTAAGCTTGGCTTGAAGGGAGAAGTTCCCCCTATAACCGCCTTGGTATTTCATAACTTTTCCGCCTTTCTCTTGGCTCTTTTTTTCGTGATATATTTTGATGGTTTTAGATTAACTTATCCCTTAAAGGATATAACCCTTATAGCCCTTGGGGGTGTGATGTCGGGCTTTTTGGGTCTTTTTTTCTTCTTCAAGGCGGTGAAGGGAGGTCAGGTATCCATAGTGGCGCCCTTGGCTTCCACCTCTCCCCTGTGGGGTTCTCTTATAGCCTTTCTATTCCTTGGAGAGCCCTTTAGCTGGCTTAGATTTTTTGGTATATTTCTTGTAGTATGTGGAATAATCCTTATAAGCTTTTCCTCTGGAAAATAGCCCTTTCCCTTTCTACGGGCTTTTTCATGTATTCAGCCTTTTCCAAATATCAGCTTTGGTTTTTCCTTACCTTTGCCCTTATATTCCTTTTTGCAATAAGGGATAGACTCTATTGGTTCTTTTCTGGTTTTTTTTTCTTTTTCTTTCTCTAAGGTGTTCTGGCATAGCTGCCGTGGAGTTTGGGGGTGTAAATAGTGTTCTTTTCTACTTTATCTTTGGCTTTTTCGCTATACTTTTAGCCCTTTACCAGTTTTATATACCTTTTGTTTTGTGGAAAAGATTTTTTTCAAAGAGTCTTTGGGCGTTGCCCCCTCTGTATGTATTCTTTGAGGTGTTTAGGTCTTACTTCCCCTATGGTGGATTTCCTTGGCTTATACTTGGCTCTATTTCTATCTATCTGCCCATAGTAAGGGACAGTATGCTATATCTAAACGTGTATTTCCACAGCCTTTTATGGCTTTTCACAACCCTTTTCCTTGTTCAAAGAAGGTTTAAGCTTTTAATCCTCCTTTGGCTTCCCTTTATCCTTTTGGGGCTTTTTGCCCTTTGGGAGAAGGATAGAAGGCTTCAAAGGGCACAAAACATCAAAGTTGCCCTTGTTCAAACTGCAGTGCCCCAAGAGGATAAGCTAAACAGAGAAGCCTTTATAAAACATGCGGAGGATATCCTTAACTTGGTGGAAAAGGCAGCAAGCCATGGTGCAGACCTTGTGGTACTTCCAGAGTCTGCTTTACCTTTTTTCTTTTCCGAGGACAGGGACGAAAACCTAAGATTGATGTACCTTAGCAAAAAATCTGCCATACTGGTGGGGCTTATAGACATAAGGGAAGGTATGAAACCCTATAACTCTGCCTATCTTTTTGCAAGGGGAATGATGGTAGATTATTATGACAAGGTAAAGCTTTTTCCAATAGGGGAGTACTTGCCTGCACCCTTTGGATTTTTAAAGAGGCTTTTCCCTGCGATCGGTGGTATAGATTATGTTCCTGGTGAAAGGATAAAGCCTGTAGAATATCAAAGTATGAGAATAGCCACACCCATATGCTTTGAGGTTGCCTATTATAGCCTTGTGAAAAGGCTTTCAAAGGAGGCAAACCTTATAGCGATTCTTACCAACGATGGGTGGTTCAAAGACTCTGACTGTACTCATCAGCACTACCTTTGGGCAAGGGTGAGGGCTTTGGAAAATGGCAAATACCTCCTTTGGGTAAACAACTCGGGAGACACAGGCATTATAGACCCTTATGGGAGAGTTCTCAAAAGAATGCCCTATATGAAAAGAGGGATAATCTTTGATGAGATTAAATTATTACCTTAACCTTCCTAATCTTATATCCCTTACAAGGTTTTTTCTTAGTCCCTTTATACTCTTTGCTCCAGAAGGCTTTATAGCGGTTTTCTTTTTCTTACTTGCTTTTTCTGATGCTTTGGATGGCTTTTTGGCAAGAAGGTTAAAAATGCAAACACAGTTGGGCAAAGTCCTTGATCCCTTGGCAGACAAGGTGATGATCCTGTGTGGTCTTTATGTTTGCACCCTTAGGCTGGAACTTTTACCAAAGAGCCTTCTTTACCTTACCCTTTTGAGGGATGCCTTTATCTTGCTTGGCTCTGCCCTTTTGATAATGAAAAGGAAATTAATACCTTCTGCAAGGTGTTTTGGGAAAGCCTTTACTCTTTTCTTGTCTCTTTTGATAGTTCTTTGTATGCTTGGGGTTTCTATACAAGTTCTTTTGTGGCTTGTTTTTTTCCTACTTTTAGCCTCTTGGATAGACTATGCCCTTTTGGGCTTAAAAACCCTTAGAAGTTAAACTTTTTTCTCAATCTCACCTTGTATTCTTGACTTTTATCGGAATAAAGCCTACCGCCTATGGAAGTGTTGGGTGTTAGCTTAACCTCTCCGCTTGTGTAGGTCTCCTTGGGGTTTTTGAGGGTGCTTTGTCTATGCTCTAAATGTATTCTTTCTGTTATCTCCTTTGATATGGTGGTATTTATACCTACTTCGCCGGTAGGTGATAGGGTGGGAGATGCTTGGATCTTTACGTCAAGCCCTGTTAGTTGGTTGGCGCCTTTGAAAAAATCAGTTAGCTGTGGCACTTGACTTACAATAGCGCTTGCCACTGGTATTAGTCCTTCCGTTTCCTTTCCACCAAGGACAAAGGTTGTAAGCACTTCCCTTGTGTCCCTTGGAGGTTCCGACCTAACCACAGCTTTTGGGTATTGAGGGTTTCCTTTTATATCTATAATAATACTGTAGTCGGGAGTGGGGGTTATAAGGGTAAGGTCAAGGTTTTGTTCCTTTTTGGTGAAAAACACCTCTCCCCTTCTCACATAAAAGTTTTTGCCAAAGTAGTTGAGGTTGCCCCCTTTAAGATAGGCGTTTATCTTATATTCGGGCTCATAAAGGCTACCTTTTACATTTACCAAAAGGTCCGTGTAGATGTATCCCTCGGGTAGGTTTATCCTTAGGGGATCGGAGGAGGTAATTTTAAGGTCTAAGCTAACCCTTTTATAGTCTTCGGAAGGAGCTGCCTTTTTTGTGGTTAGCTTTTGTAGGTTTATTAAGCCCGAGGTGTAGAAATCTCCGCCTATGCTTAGGTTTTTGTAGTGGGATTGTATATAACCCTTTCCGGAAAAGGCAAGGCTTGCCCTGAGGTTTTCTTCCCTTAAAAGCACTGGCAATTGAGAAACTTCAAAGTTTACCTTTGCCCCCTTGCTATCTCCTTCCAAACTTCCCACAATAGAAGCCCTTTGATTGCCATAGAACTTTACACCACCCTTTAGCTTGTTCTCCTTCATGCTTAGCTCTATACTACCTTCCAAGGGCAAGGCTAAATACCTTGACCTAAGAACAAGCTTTTCTCCCTTTGCTTTTAGGTTTATACCATCCCCTTCATAAGAAAACCTGTATAGCACCTTCCCCTCTCCATCCCCAAAGGCTCTACTCCTTATAAGAGAAAAGAGCCTTCCAAGGTCTAAAAAGCCCTCGGAGTAAGCTTGGAACCCTTGATCATATACAACCTTCAAAGACCCTTCTAAAACACCCAAAACCTTTCCATCTAATTGAAAGCCCTTGTTTTTATAGCTACCCCTTTTAAACTCCACCCTTGATAAAACTTCCCTTCCAAGCCAAAGGGTGGCAGGCTGAACCTTTATAAAACCTTCCTTCAAATCTCCGTAAACTTTGATGCTTCCTACCTTTATACTTATCAGGTTTTTACCCGTTGTAAAGCCTTCAAAAAGGGCTTGTAAACTTTCACCCTCTCTTAGAGAAATCTTACCCTTTAAAGGG
>JBKBRK010000045.1:0-11657 GCA_046292245.1 Aquificaceae bacterium | reverse complement strand
CATGCTTCCTGTCCTTCCAAAGCCCGTTGCCACCTCATCCACTATCATAAGAACTCCATACCTTTGGGTAAGCTCCCTCACACCCTTTAAAAAGCCCTTTGGAAAGGGTAGCATGCCAGCAGCCCCTTGTATCCCCGCTTCAAGGCTAACAGCCACTATATCATCTCTACCCTTTAAAAGTTCTTCCAACATATTCAAAAGCTCTTCTTTACACTCTTCGCAAAGTTTTCCGTACCTCTCCTTGCAAAATAGGTAAGGAGAAGGAAGCTTTAAAGTTTCAAAGAGAAGATCCTTATAAGTGCCATGAAAAAGGTCTATTCCCCCCAAGCTCACGGAGCCAAGGGTATCTCCATGGTATGCTTCCGAAAGGGTTATAAAAACTCTCCTTTTTTCCCCTTTGTTGCGCCAATATTGATAGGAGAGTTTTATGGCTATTTCCACAGCTTCTGCACCATCTTCTGAGTAGAAGACCTTTGTAAGTCCTTCTGGGGATATATCCACAAGCCTTTTTGCCAAAAGTATAGCGGGTACGTTGGAACTGCCAAGGGTGGTAGTATGAGCTACCTTTTTAAGCTGGTCTTCAAGGGCTTTGTTTAATTTGGGATGGTTATGGCCGTGCACGTTGCACCAAAGGGAAGATATGGCATCTATAAACTTCCTACCCTTTATATCGTAAAGGTATATACTCTCTCCCCTTTCAAAGATAAGGTTTTCCTCTTCCCTATATACCTTCATCTGGGTAAAGGGATGCCAAAAATATTCCTTGTCCCACTTTTCAAGAATCTCAGGATTCAACATCCTGCAGCCTCCAAAGGACCACCACTTCCCCTTTTATCTCGGGGCGCTTTTGAAGCCCTTCTAAAACTTCCCTTAATATTCCCCTTATGTACTCCTCATGGATCTTCGTCAATTCCCTTGCCACGCATAAAGGTATGTTTTCTCCATAAATCTTTCCCATGGTTTGTAGAGTTTTTATAAGTCTGTTTGGAGATTCAAAGGCTATAAGGGTTGTGTCCTTGTAAATCTTTATATCTTCAAGAAAGTTTTCCAAGCCCTTCCTTGGTAAAAAGCCCAAGAAGGTAAAGCGGTCTGTGGGAAAGCCAGATCCTACCAAAGCAGTCAACAGGGCACTGGGACCGGGTATAACTTCCACAGGTATACCCTTTTCTATGCAAGCCCTTATAAGCTTATAGCCTGGGTCTGATATGGAAGGGGTGCCTGCATCGCTTACAAGGGCTACATCCTCCTTTTCAAGAAGCTTTAATATCTTTGGCACCTGCACGCTCTCCTTTGGCTCGTAGTAGGATATTAGCTTTTTGTCCTTTATGTTGTAGTGATTAAGGAGTATGAGGGTTCGTCTTGTGTCCTCGCAGGCTATAAAGTTAACTTCCTTTAAAACCTCAAGAGCCCGAAGGGTTATGTCTGCCAAGTTTCCTATGGGCGTTGCCACCACATACAACTTCCCCATCTTACCTCACCAACATCATAGGTATGTTTATATGGTGCATAACAAAGCTGGTAACACTTCCCAAAAACAACTCCTTTACCCTACCTTTTGAATAGGCTCCCATAAAAAGGAGGTCTATTTCCCTTTCTTCACAGTGGACTATTATCCTCTCCTCCGGAAGTCCATCCTCTACTATCAACTCCAAACCCTCTGGCGCAGCTATTGCTTCTTCACCCACGTAAAGGGCATGAACCTGAGCTTTATAAACCTTTGAAAGTTCCAAAGCCAAAGAAAGGGCTTTTTTTGATAGATCTCCCCCATCGTAGGCAATACAGAATTTCTTTAAATCCCTTCTATTTTCGGGCACAAGCATAAGGGGTGCCTTGCTTCTCCTTGATACCACCTCCGCAGTGGAACTCAAAAGAAAGCCCTTTATGGCTCTTTTGCCTCTTCTTCCTATGATCAAAAGGTCTTCTGGGTCTGCCTGATTTACCAATTCTTCATAGGGTATCCCTATGGTTTGAAAACTGGATACTCTTATCCCCCTTTGTCTGCCTTCTGTCAAAAACTCTTCTATAAGGGCATCGGCCTGTTTTTCAAAAAATTCCTTTACCTTTTGAGAGATACCCATATAGTACGTAAATCCCAATACGCCTGCCAGATCCTCCAAAAAGCTTTCCTCCAAAAGCCTGCTATCTATAACATGCACCCCTACAACAGGAACCGAGAGCTTTTCTCCCAGTTCAAAGGCGTAGTCCTTTGCCCCCCACCCAGCCGCAGAACCATCTATACCCACCACTATCCTTTTAAATATCAAGGTTTCTAACCTCCTTGGCGTAAGCCTCTATAAACTCCCTTCTTGGTTCCACATTTTCTCCCATAAGTATGGAGAATATCCTATCAGCTTCTGCGGCATCCTCTATGGAGACCCTTAAAAGCCTTCTTGTGGCTGGGTTCATGGTGGTTTCCCAAAGTTGCTCGGGGTTCATCTCTCCAAGTCCCTTGTACCTTTGAATTTCAAAGGATCCTTTTACAAGCTCCATTGTTTTTGTATAGAAATCCTCCATCTTCTCTATGTCCACATCCCTTTTCTCGTAATAAACCTTTACCGGAAAGCACAGGGAAGCACCTTCAAGCAGAGATTTATAGGACAGGGAAGATAAAAGGTTTACGTCTATCATAACCCTTCTCCCTGTGTGGGGGTCTTTGAAGATGAGTTCGTAGGCGTCCTCAAGCCTATCGTATTGGGTATCTATGTGCATATATGGTAAAAGGCTTTGAAGTTCCTCTATCTTTTCCTTTAAAGAGCCTGCATTTCTTAGATCCTCTTCTGTTAGCCTTGTCTGTAAAAGGGCTTTTATAGGATCTTCTCCCTTGGTTCTGACCAAAGCTTTGTAGTTTTCCTCTATCTCTTTTATGCCTTTGGTTATACCTATAAGCTCTTCTCCCTTATAGTGGTTTCCTTTACAGTCTATTAAAAGTCCTTCCTCTTGCAAAGCTTTGAAAAGGAAGGTCTCCAATTCTCTGTCATCCTTTATATACTGAACCTTTTTGCCCTTCTTTACTCTATAAAGGGGTGGCTGTGCTATGTAAAGGTGCCCTTCTTCTATGAGCTTTGGCATGTATCGGTAAAAGAAGGTTAAAAGGAGAGTCCTTATATGAGAGCCGTCCACATCCGCATCTGTCATAAGGATAATACGGTGATATCTTAGCTTTGAAAGGTCTAAATCCTCGCCTATGCCACAACCGAGGGAACTTACTATGGTTTTTATCTCTTCGTTGGAAAAAACCTTGTCAAGTCTTGCCTTTTCCACGTTAAGTATCTTCCCCCTTAGGGGCAAGATGGCCTGTGTTTTTCTGTCCCTTCCTTGTTTTGCAGAACCTCCTGCGGACTCACCTTCCACTATAAAGATCTCACAAAGCTTTGGATCCTTTTCGGAACAATCCGCCAATTTACCCGGCAGGCTCAGATCCTCTAAGGGGGCTTTTCTCCTGACAAGCTCCTTAGCCTTTTTTGCTGCTTCTCTTGCCAAGGCTGCTTCTACAGCCTTTTCCACTATAAGCCTGAAAATATCACGGTTTTTATCAAAGTATTCGGAAAGATATTCGTAAGCTATTGATTCCACTATATTTTTTACAATCTGATTGCCAAGCTTTGTCTTTGTTTGCCCTTCAAACTGGGGATCGGGCACCTTGCAGGATACTACAGCCACCAAACCTTCCCTTAGGTCTTCCCCCGTTATGCTTTCCTTTAATTCCTTTTGAAGCTTTATATTGGGCAAAACTTTCATTACAGCCTTTGTAAGCCCAGATTTAAAGCCCGTTACGTGGGTTCCACCTTCTTGGGTTTTTATGTTATTGACAAAGCTTTCCAAGGTTTCCCTATAGTCCTTGGTGTAGGAAAAGGCTATATCTACATAAATACCTTCCTTCTCTCCCTTTATCCTTATGGTTTCCTCAAAAAGGGGTTCTTTACCGGCAGATAAGAACTTTACAAGTTCCTCTATTCCCTTTTCAAATCTATAAGTAAGGTCTTTTCCACTTCTTTCGTCAACCAACCTAAGGGTGCAATCGGGATTGAGGTAGGCAAGCTCTCTTATGCGCCTTTCTACTATGTCAAACTTTATCTTTGTTGTTTCAAAGATCTCTGGGTCTGGTTTAAAGACCACCTTGGTACCGCGCTTTGTGGTGTTGCCTACCGCCCTTAGTTCATATACGGGCTCTCCCCTTTTGTATTCTTGTTTGTATATTCTCCCATCTCTATACACTTCCACCATAAGCCACTCAGAAAGGGCATTTACAACGGAGGCACCAACACCGTGAAGCCCTCCAGAGTATTTATAAACTTTTTTATCAAATTTCCCCCCAGCCCCTAACATGGTAAAGACCATCTCAACTGCAGGTATGCCTGTTTCTGGATGTATATCTACGGGTATTCCTCTTCCGTTATCCTCTACGCTTATAGAGCCATCCGCATGGATTATAACCGTTATATGGTTGGCATAGCCTGCCATATGTTCGTCAACGGCGTTGTCAAGGATCTCCCAGATAAGATGGTGTAGCCCCCTTTCCCCTATATCTCCTATATACATAGAAGGCCTAAGCCTTACGTGCTCAAGGCCTGTAATCGCTTTTATATCGGTGGCTACATAGCTTTCTTGGAGTTTTTGGCTTTTTTTCTTTACCATGTTTTTAAAAGCACCCCCAGCGGGATTCGAACCCGCGATCTCCGCCTTGAAAGGGCGGTGTCCTAGACCGGGCTAGACGATGGGGGCTTAAACCTTTTAATTATTATAATACACTTTCATAAAATTTTCAAGTAGTTGATCCTTCCTCATCAAGGTAAAAAACATCGTCGGATATAGGCTCGTTCCACCTTTTGAAGCCCGGCAGAGCTTCTATCCTGTACCAAGCAGACCTATACCACACACCCTTTGGTTCTCTTCTTACTGGAGCTATTTCTGCAGCCTTGGTTTCCATATGGTAGTCCCAGGTTATGTAAGCGTTGAAGTCTTGAACTATATCGGTAATGGCTACACCGAACTCTGTTGTCAAAGAAGCCTGAAACTCCTTCCACCTAAATACGGAAGAATCCCTTAATGTAAGACCAAAGTAGCCAACTCCTCCTTCTTCTTTGAGAGATGCTATACCCCTGCCAATGAAAGCTCTAAAGGCTGGCAGAGTTTCCGGCGGGTCTGAAACAAAAACATCATACTGTCCCAATATATCCTCCGGGAAGGGCTTTCTTAAGTCCCAAACCTTCGCCTCTGCGTTGTCTATTCCAAGCTCTTTAAAGATACTGTTGTCAAAGTCTATAAGCCTTTTGTCTATGTCTATGATAAGAACGCTTCTTGCCTTTCTAAACAGGGCAACTGCCAGACCTGTAAGGTCGTCCTCTGCACCAAGAACGAGTATATCCTTATTCCTAACATCCCCCCTTGAATCCATAAAAAGGACCCTTGACACCGTGGTTTCCGGAGTCACAGATCCTTGGTCGTAGTCTCTTATAGCTCTTGGTCTATCCTTGGTGATCTGCAAAAACTCTCTGTAAAACTCTATGTTGATATAGAAGGGTATTCCTCTACCCTCACAGGCTTGACATACATACTCCACATAAGGCTCTATTCCCAGATCTCTTATTATGTCAAAGCCTTTTTGAGTTAGTCGGATGTTTTCCTCATCGTCTATAAAGGCTATGCCCTCTTCCACCAAGGCTTTTACTATACCGGAAGCTGCGGGCACAGGAAGGTCCGACATATCCACTATTTCCCAAAAATCTCCGCTTCTAAGAAGGGCAGACAAAACCCTTTCCACGTTCTTTTTATAAACCCTTACGCCACCTATTTTCCTAGCTTTTTTACTAAGCTCTACAAGAAGGCTCAATCTACTACCTCCGACGGGAATTCAAGCCATATGATTATACCATGAAAATTCAAAAACTTTTTAAGCTTAGAAGATCCCAAAAGCTTGGAACCCTTTGCAAGCTTGCAAGAGTTATCGCCAAACTTTGAGAAAGAAAAAATTAAGAGTGTTGTAGGGCTAATAATTATAGCCCTACCGCCTCTTTTTATTGATGGGCTTATCTTTGAACTTTTTTGAATTTCTCACCCGACGTATGATGTAAGATAATTTTTTCTAATGACCTTTAGAGAGCTTGCGGAATATTTCCATAGGTTGGAGCAAACCACAAGCAGGCTTGAAATGGCAGATATTCTCAGAGATCTGTTGGAAAGGGCAGAGGGAGAAGAAGTAGACAAGGTGGTTTATCTTACCCTTGGAGAGCTTATGCCCCCTTTTAGGGGTGTGGAGTTTGGTATATCGGAAAAGCTTGCAATAGAGGCCCTTTCAAAGGCTTGTGGTGTAAAGGTAAAAACCATAGAGGGCCTATACAAGGAAAAGGGAGACCTTGGAGAGATAGCCCAAGATCTAATAAAGTGGCAAGGAAGAAGCCTAAGCCTTTTAAAGGTTTATCAAGAACTTCTTGATGTAGCCCTCACAAGGGGCACCTTGGACAAGGTTATGAGGCTTATAAACCTGCTAAAGGGTCTTTCTGGCTTTGAAGCCAAGTATGCCATAAGGATAATAGTTGGAAAGTTAAGGCTTGGTGTGGGTGATGCCACTATAATAGACGCCCTTTCTCTCCTCGCAGGCTACAAAGACCTAAAGCAAACCATAGAAAGGGCTTACAACCTTTGCAGTGATATAGGTTTGGTGGCAAAGAAGTTAAAGGAAGGTGGCGCTTTTGCCCTTGAAGACTTTAAAATTCAAGTGGGTTATCCCATAAGGATGGCTTTGGCGGAAAGAGTCTCAAGTGCGGAGGAAATCATAAAAAGGCTTGGAAGGTGTGCCCTTGAGGCAAAGTATGACGGCTTTAGGCTTCAGGTACATAAAGAGGATCAGAAGGTGGAGATATACTCAAGGAACCTGGAGCGTATGACGGAGATGTTTCCCGATATAGTTAAAGGAATTTTAGAAGACCTTTCCTTTAAGTATGTTATCCTTGAGGGGGAGGCTTTGGCAATCAACGAAGAGACGGGGGAATTTTACCCCTTTCAGATAACCATTCAAAGAAAGAGAAAGTACGGCATTGAAGAATATTCAAAGGAATACCCCCTAAGGCTTTTTTGTTTTGACCTTTTGTATTTGGAAGGTGAAGACTTCACGGTGAAGCCCTTTATTGAAAGGAGAAGTAAGCTTGAAGAGGTCTTAAGAAAGACAAATACCCTTAAACTTTCCGAGATGATAATAACAGACCAAGTAAAGGAAGTAGAAAACTTCTTTGAGGAAGCAATCACTCGGGGACTTGAGGGTATAATGGCAAAAAGACTGGATGCTCCCTATACCGCCGGCTCAAGGAACTTCAATTGGATAAAACTAAAAAGAAGCTATAAGGGGTCCTTGGCAGATACCATAGACGTGGTAATACTTGGATATTATCATGGCAAAGGAGCTCGTTCAAAGCTTGGCATAGGTGGTGTTTTGGTAGGTGTTTACGACCCAGAGAGCGATACCTTTAAGACGGTCAGCAAGGTAGGCTCTGGCTTTACGGAGGAGGAATGGATAAGGCTTAAAAAACTCCTTGACGAGATAAAATTGGAGCACAAGCACGCGCGAGTGGATAGCCTTATATCTGCCGATGTATGGGTAGAGCCCAGGTATGTAATAACCGTAAGGTCTGATGAGATAACTCGCTCCCCTTTACACACTGCTGGAAGGACTGTAGAGGAGCCCGGTTATGCCTTGCGCTTTCCAAGAGCGGTAAGCTTTATAAGGGAAGATAAGGCTCCAGAGGATGCCAACACTGTAGAGGAGATAAAAGGGCTGTACGAACTTCAAAGAAGGGTATCCCTTGAATAATGGCGGCGGGAGGACTCGAACCTCCGACCTGAGACTTATGAGATCTCCGCTCTAACCAGCTGAGCTACGCCGCCTACCTGTATATATTTTAATATCTCTTTATCACTTCTTCAACCAATAAACCCTCCTTTAGACCCCAATCGCTTACCCTTATACGATCCTTACCAAACAAAAGCATACTCCTATAAAAGATAACAAGACCCGGTATTATCACCCTTGCCCTCTTGGGCTCTATGTGGGGAAAGGTTGATATCCTATCTTTTTCTTTCATGGAGCTTAGAGTTTCAATCCAAAACATAAGCCTTTGTAGGCTTATCTCTTTGCCATGGACCTCTTGGCCCTTGTAGGGATAAATGCCGTACTCTATGGCTGCTATGGTGGTTATAGTGCCTCCAAGGGCAATAAGTTCATCACAAGAGCTTACTACCTGTTTTATCTCCTCATCAAGGAAGTTTTTTAGAGATTCAAGCTCGTAATTTTTTGGTGGGTCGCTTTTTATAAACTCCTCTGTAAGATTAACTATGCCAAAGGGAAGGGAATTAAGGTATTCTATTTGAAATCCGCTTCCGCACACAAACTCCGTTGAACCTCCTCCTTGGTCTATTATGCAAAACTTTCCCTTTGGCCTTAGGGAATAAGCCACCGACAAAAAGGCATATTTGCCCTCTTCTTCTGGTGTTATAACTTTTAGGTCAAGTCCTGTAGCTTCCTTTACTCTTTTGAGAAACTCCTGGGCATTCTTTGCCCTCCTTAGGGCTTCTGTTCCCACTATCTTTATCCTCTCCACCTCAAAGCCCTCTGCCTTTTCCACAAAACCCTTTATAACCTCTACGCTTTCTTCCATTCGGTCTTCCCTTAATAATCCACTTTCCCTTAGGTCTGTAGCCAAGGCGGTTATCCTTCCTTCTTCGTGGAGTACTTCAAGGCTTTTGTTTAACTGTGCCACGCTTAGCCTTATAGAATAAGAACCTACATCTATGCTGGCGATCTTCATGGGAATTATTGTAATCAAGGTGTGTGCCAGGTGAGAAATTTCTTTAAAGGTCTAAACTACCGAATTTTTGCTACTAAGGGTTAAAATCCTCTTTAGTATTCAACTATCTCTGTGCCAACTCCCTCTTCTGTAAAAACCTCCAAAAGTATAGAATGGAAGACTCTTCCGTCTATGATATGCACCTTTTTGACGCCACTTTGTAGGGCTTCAAGGGCACCTTTAACCTTGGGAAGCATCCCTCCCCTTATAACATCTTGGGAAATCAACCTTAAGGCTTCCTCCTTTTTTAAAGTGGATATAAGCTTTCCTTCCCTATCCTTTACACCTTCTGTGTCTGTTAGGAATATAAGCTTTTCTGCCTTTAGTGCCATGGCCATGTGGGAAGCGGCAAGGTCTGCGTTTATGTTATAAGCCTCTCCGTAATCTCCCACACCCACGGGAGCTATCACGGGTATGTATCCCTTTTCCATAAGGGTCTGCAAAAGCTCCACGTTTATGTCTTCCACTTGTCCCACATAGCCTATATCCTCCTTTGGCACCTCAAGGCCAAGAGACCTAAAGTACTCTTCTTTGTTTAGCTTTTTTGCCCTTATGAGTTGTCCATCCCTTCCCGAAAGACCCACTGCATATATATTCCTTCCACTGTACCTGTTTATCAGGGCTACAATATCCTTGTTTATATCCCCCGAGAGCACCATCTCAACCACATGCATGGTCTCCTCGTCTGTTTTTCTCATACCACCCACAAAGTGGGCTCTTACACCAAACCTTTCCAAAGTTTGGCTTATTTGAGGACCTCCACCATGCACTATAACCACCCTTATACCCACATACCTCAAAAGCACCACATCTTTGGCAAAGCTTTCTCTAAGGGATTCGTCGGTCATTGCGGAACCGCCATATTTGATAACAAAGGTCTTTCCGTAGAACTCCCTTATATAAGGAAGGGCAGATTGAAGCACCTTTGCCTTTAAAACAATTTCCTCTACCATATCTTACTTACCTTTTCTAAGTCCTCCAACTTTTCCACATTAAAAACCCTTACATGTGGTGCCGTCTGTTGTATCAGCTTCGAAAGCACATTTTTGGGACCTATCTCTATGAAGGTATCCACACCTTCCTCCACCATCTGGAGCATGCTTTGATACCACTTAACGGAGGAAAACATCTGCCTATAGAGGTTTTCTCTTACCTCTGGTGCCATAAGGTGTGCTTTGGCTGTGTAATTTTGCACCAAGGGTATGTTTAGGTTTTTTATGGGTGTTTGGGCAAGCTTTAGCCTAAAGGCATCTGCTGCAGGCTTCATCAAAGAACAATGAGAGGGCACGGAAACTTTTAAGGGTATTACCTTCCCTCCCATCTCTTTGGCTATTTGACTTGCTTTTTCTACCGCATCCTTTTCTCCCGATATGACCGTTTGCTCTGGTGAGTTGTAATTAGCAGGCTCTACCACGCCTATCTCTTGAGCTTTTTTGCAAGCCTCCTCTACCTTTTCCGGTGGAAGCTTTAAAACAGCAGCCATTGCCCCTTTTCCTTCGGGCACAGCCTCCTGCATATACTTTCCTCTAAGGTGGGCAAGCCTTACCGCCTCAAAAAACTCTACACCACCGGCTACCACCAAGGCAGTGTATTCTCCAAGGGAATGGCCAGCTACAAAATGGGGCTCTGGAAAGCCATGATTTTTTAGAACTTTATATATGGCAAGGCTTGTGGTAAGTATGGCGGGCTGTGTGTTTATGGTTTTATTGAGTTCCTCTTGGGGACCTTTAAAAATTATGTCGCAAAGGTTGTACCTAAGGGCAGTTTCTGCACTATGAAATATATCCGCCGCTTCGGAAAACTCCCTATAAAAGTCATAGCCCATACCTACATATTGAGAGCCCTGACCAGGAAATACGTAAGCTATTTTCCCCATAACTTTTCTATTTTAACCCAACTCCTTAGCCTTTTCCCCAAAAACTTCCCAACTCCACCATGTGGCTTTGTGTATGGGCATAACCTTGCCGATTCCGAGGGCTTTCTTGAAAAGCTCAAACAACCCACCAAACGCCCCTGCATATTTCCCTATGCCCCAAAAAAATCGGGCGCATATCCTTCACGAAAAATTCATATAAAACCTCTTGACAAACTAAAACTTTTATGCTATGATTTACCAAAATCCTTTTAAGGAGGGTACAAACATGAGCAAGAAGAGAGCACTTCTAACAAGCGCAGTTCTAAGCATGGCTGTGCTGGCAGCCTCTTGTGGTGGAGGCGGTGGCGGTACCACAAACGGTACCCAAAACCAAACCAACCAAACCAACGACACTGGCGGTGGCACTGGCAACCAAACCAACCAAACCAACCAAACCACACTTGGCACGCCAGCGGTCTTTGTAAGGCTTGCAGGAGCCAACTTGGATGGCTATTTCCTTGTGGATAAGGATGGCAACAAGGTACAAGTCCAAGGGCTTGAAAATCAAAACGTTCAACAAGTCCTCTACCAGTTTAACAACAACAACCTGATCGTAAGAACCAGTGGCAACAATCTCTTCTGCGTGAATGTGCAAGATCCCAACAACCCAACAGCCACAAACTTGAACCTCGTCTTTAACAATCACGGCTATGCCAACGCCACCAACGAGCTTATAGAAAACAGGCCCTACTTCTTGGTAAACACCACCAACCAAGGCGCATACGTCATAACCAACGACTGCACCCCCAAACAGGTTGGCGTCTATAATATCAATAAAGTCTTTAAAGCGAATAATGTCTACGCCATAGTGCAAGATGGTGGTAACAACGTCTTTGTGGTCAAAGCCGACGGAAGCTCAGAACTGCTATTAACAACAGCAGCAGGAGTGAACGTTTATGGCGATG
>JBKBRK010000044.1:0-11795 GCA_046292245.1 Aquificaceae bacterium | reverse complement strand
CATAACCTATGGGAGCTTTTTAGTGGGGGCATTAGCCTTAGCAGGTATATTTCCCTTGTCGGGCTTTTGGAGCAAGGATTTAATAGTAGCCACGGCTTATGGAGTTAGCTTTGCTTGGGGTGTGCTTGTGTCTTTGGTTAGCTTTTTGACGGCGTATTACATATTTCGTGAAGGTTTTGTGATGTTTCACGGGGGTGAAAGACAGGAAGAGGAGCCTCATGAGAGTCCATCGGTTATGGTGGTGCCCATGGTGGTGCTTGGGGTTATGGCTGTGGTAGCTGGGTTTTTTGAGGGTTGGTATGGGAAGGCTTTTGGGGTGCATAAGGAGCTGCATATAGACATAGCGGTGTTATCGGTTGTGGTGGGTTTGGCTGGTATATTGGTTGCCTATTTGGTGTATGTGAGGGGGGTTATAGATCCCGAAAGGGCATACCAGAGCCTAAAGCCCTTGCATACTACCTTTAAAGAACAGTTCTTCACTGAAAGGCTTTACCATAAGGTGTTGGCAGCTGGCTACCTTTTCTACTCAAGGATACTATACGCAACCGCAGAAAGACAGCTTATAGACGGTGCAGTGAATTCCACTTATACCCTTTTAAGAGGCTTTGGTGGTTTTCTAAGGGTTTTGCAAAGGGGAAGGATAAACCTATACATCCTTTTCCTTTTTGTGGGCTTTTTATTACTTTTGGCATTAACAATAATGTGGAGGTAGAAGATGGAGATGCTTTTGAACATAGCCATATTTCTTCCCTTGGTGGGCTCTTTGCTTATAGCCTTGGTGAGAAGGGAAAAGTTTTCCAAGGTTCTTTCCCTCGGTATATCTTCCTTAGTTTTTCTTATTGTCCTTTATCTTTTCTTAAACTTTGATTGGTCTGCAAAGGGCTTTCAGCACACTACCAAGATAAGCTGGATACCTTCTCTTGGCATTTCCTACCATGTGGGTGTGGATGGCATGGCTATGTCTTTGCTTCTTATGACCGCTTTGGTCTTTGTGGTGGCTTTTCTTTGGTCTTGGAAGATAGAAGACAGACCCAACCTTTACTTTGCCCTCTTCCTTGCTTTGGAGACGGCATGCTTGGGAGTTTTTTCTGCCCTTGACCTTTTCCTCTTCTACCTTTTCTGGGAAGGTATGCTAATACCCATGTACTTTATCATAGGGCTATGGGGCCACGATAGAAAGGTCTACGCTGCCAATAAGTTTTTTGTATACACCTTCTTTGGTAGCGTCTTTTTACTTTTGGGGCTTGCCAGCATAGTGGTTTATGGATATATAGTTGCGGGAGCCCTATCCTTTGACTATCTATTCCACTATAACCTTTCCTATCCCCTATGGCTTCAGATGGCAGCCTTTTTACTCTTTGGCTTGGGTTTTGCGGTAAAGATACCCATGTGGCCTGTTCATACTTGGCTTCCCGATGCCCACGTAGAGGCACCCACCGCCGGCTCTGTGATACTTGCAGCTGTTCTTCTGAAGATGGGCACCTTCGGCTTTGTGAGGTATTCTTTGCCCCTATTTCCCGAAGCAAGCAAGCAGTTTATACCTTTGATCTTCTTCCTTAGCCTTGTGGCAATAATCTACACCGCTATGATGGCCATAGCCCAAACTCATATAAAGAGATTGATAGCTTACTCTTCTGTAAGCCACATGGGTGTGGTAACCCTTGGCACCTTTGCCATAGATCCCAATGCTTTAAACGGCGCCATTTACATGATGATAGCCCATGGGCTTTCTTCGGCAGCCCTCTTTATGTCTGCGGGCTTTATATACGACCGCATCCACTCTTACCATATGGATGATTTGGGTGGCTTGGCAAGGTACATACCAAAGCTTGCCCTCTTCTTTATGATATCAGGGCTTGCGAGCATTGGCTTTCCGGGGCTTGCGGGCTTTGTGGCAGAATTCCTTGTTTTCCTTGGTACCTATAAGAACTTTCCCATATGGGCTTTTATAGCGGGCGTTGGCGTGGTGCTTTCCGCCGCTTATTTCCTTTACATGTATAAAAGGGTTATGTTTGAGGAGGAAACTCTATCAGAGTATAGGCTTGAAAAGTGGAGAAGCTTAAAGGACCTTGAAGGGCATCACACCTTGTCCTTTGTCCTTATAATAGCCTTTGCCCTTTTGATGGGGCTTTATCCCTATCCCTTTGTAAAGATCATAGAACATACCACAAAATACGTGCTGGGAGGCTAAAAGGTGAATTGGAATGCCCTTATACCAGAACTAACCCTTTCCCTTGGAATACTCCTTGTGTTTGTTCTTGACCTTTTCCTCACAAAAAGGGACTACAGATTTCTCTCTACCCTTTCTGCCCTTGTGCCCATAGCTTCCCTTCTTAGCCTTTTCTTTGTGGATTACCCTGCCAGAAGCCTCTTTGACCTCTTTGAGGTAAATTCCTTAAACCTTCTTGGCAAGGCGGTTATATACCTCCTTACAAGCTTGGCCATATTTTCTATGATGGACTATTATGAGAGGAAAAACTCCGTATATACGGAGCTATCTTACATACCCCTTCTGGCTACTTTGGGCTTTTCTCTTCTGGTGTCCTCTTCAAACCTTGTACTTCTTTTCCTATCCTTGGAGCTTGCCAGCATAAGCATGTACCTTATGGTTTCCCTTTATAGGGATGATTATCTCTCAAAAGAAGCGGGCTTTAAATATCTGATAATTGGCGCTATGGGCACCTCCATGCTTGCTTTGGGCTCCACCTTTTACTATGCCAGCACTGGAAGCCTTTTCTTCAAAGAATACAGGGACGAAAACAGCCTTTTTCTCTTGGCTATGTTTCTTATACTTTCTGCCTTTGCCCTAAAGGCTTCTGCGGTGCCCTACCATTTTTGGACACCCGATGCCTACGAGGGCGCACCCACGCCAACAACAGGCTATCTTTCCTCCGTGCCAAAGGTAGCCCTTTACTTCCTACTGGTACAAATTATTAACCACTTTTATCATCTTAAACAGTGGCTTATACTGGTCTCAATTCTTTCTCTTCTTTCTATGTTTTACGCAAACTTTGTAGCTTACGCCCAAAGGTCTGTAAAAAGGCTTCTTGCCTACTCTACCGTAGCCCATGCTGGCTACTTCTTCCTTGGACTATCCACCGCAGAACCCCAACTTCAAAAAGCTCTCCTTTTTTATGTATCCCTGTATGCCTTTGCAAGCCTTGGAGCCTTTACTTTGATGTCCGTCTTTGAAAAGAAGGAGGGCTTTAGCCACCATATCCTTGACTACCGAGGTATATACAAGGAGCATCCCATATTAGCTTCCATCTTTGCCCTTTTCCTTTTCGCCTTTGTAGGCATACCACCCATGGCTCTCTTTGTAGGTAAGCTTACCCTATTTATGGGTCTTATAAACTCCCAGTTTTTACTCCTTGCGTTGGCTTTTGTAATAGCCAGTATAATTTCTGTGGGCTATTATCTTAGAGTGGTGGTCTCCATGTTCCTTGAGGAGGGCGAAAGAAGATATCCGCCGGCAAAGGTCTCCGGTGGAGAGGCACTAACCTTGTTCCTTTGTTCTCTACTTACCTTACTTCTTGGCATTTTTCCCCATCTCTTTTATGATCTTATAAAGGTTTGATGCTATATAAGGTTTTACCCGTAGGCTTGTTATCGGTAAACTGTTCTTTGGTGGTTGAAGAAGAAAGCGGGCAAGCCTTGATTATAGACCCCGGAGCGGACCACGAAAGGATAGTAAGGGAATTGCAGGGCTTAAAGCCTGTGGGCATAGTAGCCACTCATGGGCACATAGACCACATAGGGCAGGTAAAAACCTTAAAGGAAGCTTTTGACATACCCTTTTACATGCATCCTGCAGATATATTCCTTTTAAACAATACCCTTTGGCCCGGCTTTGAAAGACAAATAGGGGCAAACCTTCCCTGCCCAAAGCCCCATGTGGAGCTAAAGGAGGGCATGGAGATAAAAGTGGGAAAGGAGTCCCTTAAGGTTCTTCACACTCCCGGGCATACTCCTGGCTTGTGCTGTCTTTATAATGAAAGGGATAAGGTGCTTATAGCGGGAGACCTGCTTTTTAAAGGGGGAGTGGGAAGATGGGACCTACCAGGTGGAGACTTGGAGGCTTTAAGGGGGTCTTTAAAAAGGATCTTTGAAGAGCTTGAAGATGATGTGCTTGTCATATGCGGGCATTACGACGAGACCACAATAGGGGAAGAGAGAAGAGGAAACTTCTACCTTAGGGGGTTTTTGGGAGGTTAGACTTTGGATAATTTTATGGTGGAGTTATTCAGAGATAAAGAGATCGTAGGATAAAATAAAGAGACGTTTATCCTATATGTTTCAATTGGTAGAGATGGAAAGCTCAAAAGCCGGAAAAACGAGGATGGAGGTGGGCTCAATGCGTGAAAAGGTAATAATAGCCCTTCTTATTTATAAGTTTGGTGAGGCTAAGGTGGAAACTGAAATTCCAATTACAGAATCTTGCACGTTGGAAAGTACAAGTTCAACCTTAAGGTTAAAGAAGATTGAAGTATAATCTACCTTTAGCGGGTGTGGCGAAACTGGCAGACGCGCTGGACTCAGGATCCAGTGGGCATAGCCCGTGAGGGTTCAAATCCCTCCACCCGCACCAGAGAGCCATGAAATTCTTGATTTTTGGAGATATCATAGGCAAACCCGGCAGGAAAGCCCTAAGGTATTTTCTTGCAGGATATAGAGACCTTGCGGATGTGGTTCTTGTAAATGTGGAAAACTCCGCAGGGGGCTTTGGCATAACCCAAAAGGTCTATGAGGAGCTTATCCATATGGGCGTGGACCTTATGACTTCGGGCAACCACATATGGGATAAAAAGGAAGTTTATGGCTTTATAGACCAAAAGGAAAACCTTTTAAGGCCTGCCAACTATCCACCAAGGGTGCCGGGAAGGGGCTACGGTACATACGAAAAAAAAGGCATACGGTTTACGGTTATAAACCTTATGGGAAGGTCCCTTTTGGACTCAAACCTTGAAAACCCCTTTCTTGTTTTTGGCAGGTTATACGAAGAGCTTTCAAAGGAAACTCCCATAATAGTGGTGGATTTCCACGCAGAAACCACTTCCGAAAAGTGGGCTTTTGGTATATACGCCGATGGTAGGGCAAGCGTAGTCTATGGCACCCACACCCATGTGCCCACAGCAGACCAAGTTATTCTGAAGAAGGGCACCGCCTATGTGAGTGATGTGGGCATGACGGGCTGTTGGTATTCGGTGATAGGCATGAGGCACCAAGAAGCCATAGAAAGATTTACCACAGGCATCCCTCAAAAGTACCAGGTGGAAGAAAGGGAAGATATGGTAGTAAATGCTATACTTGTGGAAGTGGATGAGATAACAGGAAGGGCAAGAGACATAAAAAGAATCCAACACTATATAACAAGGGATGAATTAAGGGAAGAATAGTATGCAAGAGGAAAAGAAAAGACCAAAAGTAAGCCTTATATTGGAGAGCTTTAGCCAGCTTGAAAAGGCTTATGGAGATATAAAAAAGAACCTAAATCTTGGAAAAGAAGAGTTTCTGTCCAATAAGCTTTTGCAGGATAAGGTAAGGGTAGATTTTAACCTCGCCTTTGAAAGTTGTATGAGAGTATGCAGGCATCTGTCGGCTGTTTATAACCTAAGAACCACCTCAAAGGACTGTTTGCAAAAAATAGGACAACTCCTTGGCATGGAAAGGGCAGAAGACCTTGGAAGCCTCACGGAGTTTTACATAAAGTATAGAGATATAAAGGAAGGAATACCACCAGAAGAGCTTTACGATTTTTTGTATTCCCACCTTCCCCTTTTCAAAGACTACGCCAAGGCAGTTGTGGAGTTTGTAAAAAGAGAGACCAACAACCCCCTCCTTATAGACTTTGACCTTTTGAAGGAAAAGGCCGGTAGGGTAAAGGAGTCGGTAAAGAAGATAAACTTTGTCCTTTCACAAGGAGAAGAAAGCTTTTGCCAAAGTCCCATGTATTACGACAGGGTTAAGTATTTTTACCACGTGGCTTATGATAGCCTTTTTGATATCTGCAAGCATCTGGCGGGAAAGTTTGGCATAAAAAAGTTTGGAGACGATTGTTTAATAAAAATGTTGGAAGCTGGTGTGATTCCCAAAGAATACAATGAGCCCCTTTCAAAGATGGCAAGCCTGAAAAACAAGCTTATAAGCACTTGGGATATCCCACCACAAGAGCTATACAGGGCACTTTTGGAGATAAAGGACAGCTTTGAACCCCTATTAAAAGAGATAGCCAACAGCCTCAAAAGGCTAATAGAAGAGAGAAAGGGTTATCTTGGATAAGCCTGTTTGCCCTCCATTATAAGGCTCCATATAAGGAAAGCCACAGGCTCTGGCACTACAACCGTTCTTCTATTTCCGCTTTGGCTTAGTACTTCATAAAGCTCAGTTCTTATAACGGCGTTTCCTGTAAGTTCAAAGAGTACATCTATGGAGTCCTCAAGGGACCTTAACATATCCCTTGCATCCCTAAAGTAGGCTATACCTTTGCTCTTTGCCAAGCTTACACTTTCTAAATCTTCCCTCGGGTCCGCTACCGCTATCACCTTTACCCCTTCGCTGTTAACACTCAAGAGAGCTTCTAAGAATTGGCTTCCAACCTTTCCAAGTCCTGCGATAGCAACGTTTATTCGCCTCAACTTTTAACCTCCTTTTTATAGATATTATACCACTAAGGATATATAGCTACGGGCTTATAGAAGGTATCCCTTTCTACCGGTATCTTTCCCGCATCTCTGATCAGTTTTATAAGCCTGTCCTTTGTATGTCCCACGGCGGACTTGGTGCCAGCGGAATGCACTATTTTCTCTTCCACTATTGTGCCGTCAAGGTCGTCCGCTCCCATGTTCAAAGCCACTTGGGCTACCCTTTCTCCCAAGGTCACCCAGTAAGCCTTTATGTGGTCAAAGTTATCCAAAAAGATACGAGCTATGGCGATGGTTTTTAGGTCATCCACGGAAGGGGTTCTTTTGCCTCCGAGTTTTGTGCCTTCTGGCCAGTAAGCCAAGGGTATGAAGACCTGAAAGCCCCCTTTCTCATCTTGGAGTTCCCTTAGCTTTTCCATGTGCTCCACCCTTTCCTCGTAGGTTTCCAAATGGCCGTAAAGCATGGTGGCGTTTGTGGGTATGCCAAGCCTGTGGGCTGTTCTATGAACCTCCAAATATTCCTCTCCCGTAGCCTTGTAAGGGGCTATTATCCTTCTTACCCTTTCGGAGAAGATCTCTGCCCCGCCACCCGGTATGGCATCCAAGCCTGCAGATTTCAGATCAAGAATTACCTCTTCATAGCTTTTTCCAGAGATTTTACTCATATGGTGTATCTCTATGGCAGTCCAAGCTTTTACTACCATATCTGGGAAGTTTTCTTTAACCTTCCTTACAAGGTCTATATAATCTTCATAACCCCAATGGGGTGGGATACCGCCCACTATATGAACCTCTTTGGCACCAATAAGATAAACCTCTTCTACCCTTTTTAAAACCTCCCTTAGGCTCATCTCATAAGCCCTTGGGTCAGACTTTATCACACCAAAGCTACAAAAATTACACTGGTATATGCATATATTGGTTGGGTTTATTTGCCTGTTCACTATAAAGTAGGCAAACATACCATTTTTCTTCCTGTTTATATGTTCTGCAAGGCTTCCCACATAGGTAAGGTCTGCTTCATAAAAGAGTTTTATAGCCTCCTCGGGGGATATCCTTTTGCCTTCCAAAACTTTCTCTCCAATACCCCTTAGTATTCCCTTTTTTCTTTCAAGGATTTTTTCCAGCATGGGATATAAATATAAGCTACCTTTATACCTTTAAACAGCCTTTAGCATAAGCTCCCTTTTTCTTCTTACAAAATCCTTTATACCCTTTACATCTCTTGCGTTCAGTACAAGCTCGGGAATAGCCCAGCCTCTTCTGGCAAGCCCTACGCCAAGCTCCATGTAAGATAGGTGCTTTAAGGCATGGGCATCGGTAGCTATAGCTATCATAACCCCCGCCTCCATGCACCTTCTGATGTTTTCCGGAGATAGGTCTGCTCGGTATGTATTTAGCTCCAAGGCTGTACCCGTTTCTTTTGCCATCTGTATTATCTTATCCATTTCCAAGGGATATCCATGCCTTGTGCCATAGGCTTTTCCGGTGGGATGTCCTATAAGATTTACATAAGGGTTTTCCATAGCTTTTAGTATTCTGTAGGTGTTGTCTTGGTTAAACCTTGAGTGGATGGAAGCTACCACAAAGTCAAACTCCTGAAGGAGTTCATCGGGCAAGTCAAGGCTACCGTCGGGCAGTATATCCACCTCACAGCCTTTGAGTATATAAAAGCCCTTTGGGTTGTAGTATTCATTTAGTTTTTCTATTAACTTAAACTGCTCTCTGTAGCGCTCTGGATCAAGACCGTTGGCAACCCTTGCCGATTGAGAATGGTCCCCTATAACCATGTACTGATAACCCCGTTCATAACAAGCTTGCGCCATCTCCTCCAAGCTGTTTAAACCATCGCTCCAATTGGAGTGCATATGGAAATCTCCCTTTATATCCTTTAGCTCCACCAGTCTTGGTAAAGCCCTTTCCATGGCAAGCTCTATTTCTCCCGTATTCTCTCTTAGTTCGGGCGGTATCCAATCCATACCCAAAAGTTGATAAACTTCTTCCTCCGTAGCCCCTCCTATTCTCTCTTCCGTATCAGCCTTAAAAACACCATACTCATTGATCTTTAGTCCCATTGCCTTTGCAATGTCTCTAAGTCTTACGTTGTGTTCCTTTGATCCTGTAAAATACTGAAGGGCTGCGCCCCACTGATGGGGCTCCACCGTCCTTAAATCCACTTGTCTGCCTTCTTGTAAAACCACGCTTGATTTTGTCTCACCACTAAGCAAAACCTCCTTTACGCCGCCGTAGGAAAGAAAGTGTTGATGGATCTTTTGCCAGTTTTTCCTTTCGGCGGATACCAAGATATCTATATCTCCCACCGTTTCCTTTCTTCTTCTTAAGCTTCCCGCAAGCTCTATGTTTTCATACAAAGCTCTTAGGGCTTCAAAGTGTTTAATAAGGCTTTTCCCAAGCTCGTAGGCTTCCAGCAGGGTCATCCTTTCCTTGCTTTTTTCCCAGAGTTCAAGCCCCCTTAGTATATTCTGAAGTTTTTTCTCTCCCATGCCTGGCAAGAAGGCAAGCTTGCCGCTTTTGACAGCTTTTATGAATTCCTCTTTTGTTTTTATATTTAGCCTTTCGTAGGCAAGTTTAAGGGTTTTTACACCTATGCCGGGTACATCCAAAAGCTCCAAAAGGTCTTCGGGCACCTTTTCTTTTAACTCTTCATAAGCACTAACTTTCCCGGTTCTCAGATACTCTAAAATCTTTTCTATGCTTGACTGTCCTATCCCGTGTATCTGGTAAATTTTTCCAGTTTTTACAAGGTCTTCCACATCCTCCCCAAGTTCAGAAAGGATCTCCGCCACCCTTCTGTAAGTGCCTATTCTGTAAGGATTGTCTCCGAGAAACTCCAACACATCTGCCATGCGCTCAAATATGCGGGCAAGCTCCTTGTTCTTTTCCATAGGATAAAATTTAGGAATGGAGTTTTTTTGGCAAGGTATAATTACCGCCCTCTTTATAGCCCTATCCACTGCCCTTGTAGGACTCTTTTTACTCATAAAAAGGCTTGCCATGCTTGGGGCTGGGCTTTCTCATGCAGCCTTTGGTGGTATAGCCCTTGCCATAGTTTTTGATATAGAACCCCTGACCTTTACCCTTTTTTATACGGTCTTGTGCGGTCTTTTTATACAGCTCCTTGTGGATAAAAGGTCTTTGCCTGCGGATACGGTGATAGCCATCTTCTATTCCTTGGGCGTAGCCTTGGCAATAATAATCCTTGGAATTACCCAAAACTTGGGCACAAACCTTTTCTCTTACCTCTTTGGTAGCATGCTTGTGGCAGAAAAGACAGACCTCTTTTTGTCCCTTTCCATATTCCTTTTGACTCTTCTTTTTATACTTCTCAACTACAGAAGCTTGGTGCTATTGTCCTTTAACGAAGAGATATCAAAGCTAAGGGGTATAAAGGTAGGGCTTATAAAATACACCCTAATAGCTTTGGCATCCGCCAACGTAGTTTTGTCCATAAAGGCAGTTGGGCTTGTCCTTTCCGCAAGCTTTATATCCATACCCGCTATAACATCCCTTATGGTTTCTTCTTCCTTTCTTCAAAGCTTGGTCTTTTCTGTGGGCTTTTCTCTTTTCTCACTTTTTTCTGGGTTAGCCCTTTCTCTAATTTTTGACCTCCCTCCCAGTGGTGGAGTGGTGGCAAGTATGGTCTTTTTGTTCCTTTTGGCAGGCTTTGGTAGGTTTATAAAAAGAAGGTTTTCAAAAGGCTTTTAGCCCTTTCCTTGTCCTCTTGGTATAACCTTCTTGCCAAGGTTAAGCTTTCCAAAGAAGACCCCTTTGGTAGCTTTTTCTCCCAAAGCCATTGCAAAAACTTTGCCCTTGCCAACACGCTTGCCACAGCAACCGCTATGTTTTCCTCTCCCTTGTGCTCAAAAACCACATCCATACCAAAGGGATTTCTTTTAGAATAGGCGTCTATGTAAAACTCTACCTTTGTATACTTTCCCTTTAAATCCTTTAAAAGCTCTCCATAAAGTCTGTCAAGGATCCTGTTTAAGTTTTTCTCTTCCTGATAAAACCTGTTTAGATCTAAAGGCTCCACCACCTTGCATAAAAACTCTCCAAAACTCTCAAAGTCTTTGGCTTTTTTTATCACCTCCTCGTCCTTCATCTTTTTACAATCCCTGTAGTTAAGCTCCAAAACCCTTTTGTAATATTGGGGCTTTATGATGGCGCAGCATAACACCAAAGGGCCAAAAACATCCCCCTTCCCAGACTCATCGCAACCCACCATTATGTTTTCATGGAAGGAAATCAAACTCAATATAAAATCCTTTAGCTGTTTGCTTTTTTTCCCTTGCAAAAGCAGAGTACCACTGGCATAAAAAAGGGCATGGTTTTCTCCATCGGTCAAAGACCAAAGACTATTGGGCAGTATCCTCTCCCAAAAGCCCCTTTTTAAAAGCTCCTCTTTAACTTTATCCCCATACTCCTTTGGAAGCCTTAGGGTTTGATGGGACATGGTTTATAACTTTTGCTTGCTCTTTTGCCTTTCTTCCATACTTTCCTTTTGCATCTGTTCTTTTATGCTCTTAAGCACGTCCTTTTTTATGTAGGTTAGCGTCATGGTAAAGCTAAGGTGTGGCGCCTCAAGTAAAATTTCCGTACCGCCATCTACAAATCTGGCATAGGTATCTCCTACAAAGGGGATGCGAGACTCCACAAGACTGTATTTTTCCCTTAAAAGCTTATAGTAGTATTCAAACTCGGGAGTACGACGCCCAGAACCACTTTTGGAAAAGCTCATTACAACAGCCACCAACTTACCATTTTTATCAAACAACAGAGTACACTCCCTGATATACTTCATATCAAGCTCAGAAACATCCACTTTATACATCTCTCCCTGTGTGTATTTGTTTATGCCCAGGTATGTTAGCCTATACCTTTCTTTGGCTTCTTTTATAGTGGCTTTTCCAATTTCCAAGCCCAAGGGTGCAGGGTCAGCCCACACACAAGATATCATAAAAAGTAAAAGCAAAAGCTTTAGCATGCTTTGCTCTCTTTTAATTATACACAATTTGGGCTTTGGCGCAGCTTTGGTGTATAAAAGCCTGTGTTATACTTTAACTCAAGTTGCCACCTTTAGGAGCCTGTCTATATTGTAAGCTAAAACAAACAGATAGACTTTACTTATAAAAC
>JBKBRK010000043.1:0-12334 GCA_046292245.1 Aquificaceae bacterium | reverse complement strand
GGATGACAAGGATAGGGTAATTAGGAAATCAGAGGGTTCTTATACCTACTTTGCCAGCGATATAGCCTATCACTATGATAAGTTCAAAAGGGGCTTTGAGAAGGTTATAAACCTATGGGGTGCAGACCATCATGGATATGAAAAGAGGTTAATGGGTGCTTTGAAGGCTCTGAGCATACCCGAGGGTTGGCTGGAAGTAAGGTTTGTCCAGATGGTAAGGCTTATAAGCGGCGGGCAAGAGGTGAGGATGTCAAAAAGAACGGGAGAGTTTATAACCCTTGAGGAGCTTATAGAAGAGGTGGGTAAAGATGCGGTAAGGTTTGTCTTTCTTACAAGAAGCAGCGATACACCCCTTGACTTTGATATAGACCTTGTGAAGAAAAAGACTTCGGAGAATCCCGTATTTTACGTGCAGTATGCCTATGCAAGGATTAGGGGGGTGATAAGGGAAGTTAAAGAAAGATATCACATAGATGCCGATAAGGAGGACTTAATCCCTTATATAGAAGAGCTAAAGACTAAGGAAGACCTAAGGTTGACAAAAAGATGCCTTTATCTGAAGGATGTATACCAAGGAGTGCTCAACACCTTATCTCCCCACCTTATAACCTATGCCCTTATAGACCTTGCAAAAGACTTTCACTATTACTATAACCATAACCGTGTTATGGTGGAGGACAGAAAGGTGATGCTTTCAAGGCTTGCTCTTTTCAAAGGTGTGGAGATTACTTTAAAATCATCCTTTGAAATACTTGGAATAGATGCACAGGAGAGGATGTGATGAGAATAACAGTAATAGGTGGAGGATACGTAGGGCTTACCACTGGTGTATGCTTTGCCCACCTTGGCAACGAAGTAATGGTGGTAGAAAAGATACCCCAAAAGGTGGAGCTTTTAAAAAAGGGAAGGTCTCCCATATACGAGCCCGGGCTTGAGGAACTACTTCAAGAAAACATAAGAGAAGGCAGGATATACTTCACTACGGACCTTAGGGAAGGGCTTGAGTTTTCTCATGTGATCTTTATATGTGTGGGAACTCCCCAAAAGCCCGATGGCTCTGCAGACCTTTCCCAGGTGGAAGAGGTGGCAAGGGAGACGGCAAAGCTTATGAAGTCTTACAAGCTTCTCATAGAAAAATCAACAGTGCCCGTAAACACCCACAAGCTTATAAAAAGAACGGTGCAAAGGTACCTAAAAGACCCTAATATACCCTACGACGTGGCTTCTAACCCAGAGTTTTTAAGGGAAGGTTCTGCCATAGAAGACTTTCTAAAACCAGACAGAATAGTGGTAGGTGTGGAAAGCCAAAGAGCAAAAGAGATTTTTGAGGAGCTCTATAAGGACTTTGACTGTCCCATCATATACACAGACCCAGCAACCGCAGAGCTAATAAAACACGCCAGCAACTCTTTCCTTGCCATAAAGATATCCTTTATAAACATGGTGGCAGACCTATGTGAAAAGACTGGTGCAGACGTAAAGCTTGTGGCGGATGGTATGGGATATGACAAGCGCATAGGAAGAGCCTTTTTAAACGCAGGCATTGGTTATGGTGGTTCTTGTTTTCCCAAGGATGTGAAAGCCTTTATAAGGATGGCTCAGGATTATGGTTTAAACTTTGGGCTTTTGAGAGAAGTGGAAAGAATAAACCAAGAAAGACCTGCAAAGTTTGTGGAGAAGCTAAAAAAAGTCCTTTGGAGTTTAAAGTATAAGAAGATAGCCCTATGGGGCTTGTCCTTTAAACCCAACACAGACGATATTAGAGAAGCGCCTTCCATAAAGGTGGCTGAATTACTTCTAAAAGAAAATGCCTTACTATCCTTGTATGACCCAAAGGCTATGGAGAACTTTAAACTACTTTTCCCAGAGGGCAAGCAAATAAGCTATGCCAAGGATCCTTACTCTGCCGTGGAGGGCGCAAGCGCCTTATTGATACTTACCGAATGGGAAGAGTTTGTAAAAGCAGACCTAAGAAAAGTTAAAGAACTTATGGAGTTGCCTATAATATTGGACGGAAGAAACATATACGAGCCCCAAGAGGTAAAAGCCTTGGGCTTTGAATATTACCCTACCGGCAGATGAGAGTCCTAATAACGGGCGTTGCAGGCTTTATAGGGTCTCATCTTTGTGAAAGGTTTTTAAAAGAGGGCTTTTACCTTATTGGTATGGATAACTTTCTAACGGGAAAACCCGACAACATAGCCCATCTCTTTGGGAATAAAAACTTCCATTTTATCCATTACAACGTGGTTAATTACATATACGTGGAAGGACCTGTGGATATAGTGGTGCATTTAGCTTGCCCTGCCTCTCCCGTGGATTATATGAACCACCCCATACACACCATGAAGGTGGACTCTTTGGGAACTTTAAACACCCTTGGGTTTGCAAAGTTAAAAGGGGCAAGGTATGTTTTTGCTTCCTCCTCTGAAGTTTATGGCTCCGCCCAAATGCATCCCCAAAGGGAAGACTATTGGGGATACGTAAATCCCGTGGGACCAAGAAGTGTTTATGACGAGGCGAAGAGGTTTTCGGAGGCTTTGTGTATGGCATACCACAGAGAACATGGCCTTGATGTTAGGATAGCAAGGATCTTTAACACCTACGGTCCAAGAATGAGAAGGGAGGATGGAAGGGTTATACCCACCTTTATAGATAAAGCCCTTAAGGGAGAAAAAATACCTATCTACGGAGATGGCTCTCAAACAAGAAGTTTTTGCTACATAGAGGACCTTGTAGAAGGGCTTTTTAGACTTTCTGTGAAGGAAGGCGTAGGGGGGCAGGTGATAAACCTTGGAAATCCGCAGGAGATCACCATCAAGGAGTTAGCTCAAAAGGTAATAGAGATATGTGGGACTTCCTCATCCATTGAGTTCTTGCCTCCAAGGCCCGACGACCCACCAAGGAGGTGTCCCGATATAACCAGGGCAAAGGATATTTTAGGTTGGTCTCCAAAAATAGGGCTTGAGGAAGGACTAAAAAAGACCATAGAGGAGTTTAGAGGTTTATAATTGCTGTGTAAGAAATTATGTTTAGGAGCAGATGATTAACCGCCCCGTGGAATTACATACGCTCCCGCAGGCGTGTGTAAGAAAAGTTAATTCAAATATTGAGCAAGGAATTGGTCTTATTGTAGGCATCATAGGCTATTTGAATTAGTATCTCTTTATCTATTCCTAAGGATTTTTCTAAGTTTTCCATAACGTTCTCCTTAGCTTCAGTTTGGGCATCGGAAGATTCGGAAATAAACTCTTCTAAAATTATAGAAACATCTAAGATCATTTTTAGTGTTTCGTTTTTCCCCATATAGCCATCTATAACAACTGGCTCTATACGAATTTCTTTTAGAAACTCTATCTTATCCACGTTTAAAATTCTATCTATTAAGGAAAATAAACCCATTAAATAAGACTCTACTTTGTATTTTGGGTATATTATTTCAGATATTCCCTGAGCTATCAAGGCTCTTATTAATGACTTTTTCCATAATGCTGGGTTTTCTATTGATACGTAATCGTTCATAGCCAAGGTAAAAAGAAAGTTTTTTAGGTTTCTTGAGCCTATCATAGCACAGGCTTGGTATATATCTTTTATCTCCCTTACTGGGGAATAGTAAGCAGAGTTTACAAAGCGAAGAATTTTAGACGCCATGCCCACGTCTGTAGCTATAACATCGGCAATCTCTTTTATACTTTCCGCTCTGTGTATATTTGCCATGAGTTTTAACAATGTGCTTTTTAAGTAAGGTGCTGATTGAAATTCTTTTAAAACTATAGGTTTTTCCAAATAAATACCTTGAAAATAATCTCCATAAGCCTGAGCCTTTTTATAATCTTTCTCATTTTCTATCTTTGATATAAGAATGCTTTTTCCAGTTTTTCTTAATCTATCAACAAAATCCTTGTCCAATTCATTAAAATCAATAGAAATTATTTGCGTCTTTTCAAAAATCTTAGTTAACTTTTCGTCTTTTAAATACTCCTTATTTATGCTAAATATTGTACCCTGTTGTATATATTTGTCTATGGCATTCATTACCTGTTTATATAAAACTTCTCCAATAGGTATTTGGGACTCTATTATTTCTATTACTAACTTTTTTGGATCAAAGGATTCCAAAGCTTTATTTATTAAGGAATCAAGGGACACGTTTATCATTATCCTTTTCCCTTCACTTACTTTATCTATGCCTTGTTCCAATAAAATCTCAATTATTACATAAGTAGCTCTATTGTAAGGCACCTCCTTGGGATATTCATATAAACTATCCTTATTTCTCAAAAAGACCTCAAAAGCAAATTTCCTGCCTTCCTTATCAAATATGGGTTGTTTTGCTATAAGAAAGCTCATTAACTACCTCCTTAAGCTCTGGATAAAGGGGGAACTGCTCACAAAGCTCTATCACTTCTCTGCGCACCTTTTCTATAACCTTTTCATCCTGTGGATTTTCTATAACCTCAACGATCAACCTCGCTATAAGCCTCGTCTCTTCTTCCTTCATGCCCCGTGTTGTCATGGCTGGCGTACCTATCCTTATACCGCTTGTCTTTGTGGGTGGTAGTGGGTCAAAGGGTACTGCGTTTTTGTTTACAGTTATGTTTGCCCTTCCAAGGGCATCTTCTGCCTCTTTTCCAGTTATTCCCTTATTCCTTAGGTCAAGCAAAACTATGTGACTATCGGTGCCACCGGAGACCACCTTAAAGCCAAGCCTTAGGAACTCCTCTGCCATGGACTTGGCGTTAAGGACCACCTGTTTAGCATAAGCTTTAAAGCCTTCACTCATAGCTTCTTTAAAGGCTACCGCCTTTGCCGCTATTACATGCATCAAAGGACCGCCTTGAATGCCAGGGAATACGCTCTTGTCTATTTCTTTGGCAAACTCTGCCTTACACAAAATAAATCCACCCCTTGGACCCCTAAGGGTTTTGTGGGTTGTTGATGTAACAAAATGGGCATAGGGAACTGGGTTTGGATAAGCTCCTCCTGCTATCAAGCCAGAATAGTGCGCCATATCCACCATAAGGTAAGCGCCCACATCTTCTGCGATCTGCGCCAATTTTTCCCAATCTATCACCCTTGAATAGGCGGAAGCCCCAGCTACTATCATTTTAGGCTTGTATTCTTTTGCCCTTTGCCAAATTTGGTCGTAGTCTATCAACTCCGTTTCTGGGTTTAAACCGTAATATACCGCGTTATATACTTTACCGGAAAAATTCACCTTTGAGCCATGGGTAAGGTGTCCGCCGTGCGCCAGGTCCATGCCAAGGATGGTATCTCCGGGTTTTAAGAAAGCCATATACACAGCCATGTTTGCCTGAGAGCCCGAGTGGGGCTGTACGTTGGCATGCTCTGCTCCGTATAGATTTTTGACCCTCTCTATGGCAAGGCTTTCTGCAATATCCACAAACTCACAGCCTCCATAGTACCTCTTACCAGGTAGCCCCTCTGCGTACTTGTTGGTAAGGACCGAGCCTTGGGCTTCCATTACTGCCAAAGAGGTGAAGTTTTCTGAGGCTATAAGCTCAAGATGGTAGAACTGCCTCTCATACTCCTTTATTATAGCTTGATAGATCTCTGGGTCTGTTTCCTTAAGGTATCTCATGGTTAATATTTTACTCCCATTCTATGGTGGCGGGTGGCTTTGATGAGATATCATAAACTACTCTGTTTATACCTTTTACTTCATTTATTATCCTTCTCATCACATGATCAAGGAACTCATAAGGTAGCCTTGACCAGTCGGCGGTCATGCCATCGCTACTGTCCACAGCCCTAAGACCTACAACCCTTTCATAGGTCCTTACATCTCCCATAACCCCCACACTCTTTACTGGCAAGAGCACTGCAAAGGCTTGCCATACCTTATCATACAAGCCCCACCTTTTTAGCTCTTCTATGAATATGTGATCCGCCTCTCTAAGCAGTTCAAGGTCTTCCCTTTTTACCTCCCCCAATATCCTAATGGCAAGCCCAGGACCTGGAAAGGGATGCCTTTTGAGTATACCTTCGGGCACGCCCAAAAGAGCACCCACCTGACGCACTTCATCTTTAAAAAGCTCCCTCAAGGGTTCTATTAGTCTAAGCTTCATCCTCTCTGGGAGACCTCCCACATTGTGGTGAGTTTTTATCACTTTGGCACCGGGTATACCTGCACTTTCTACCACATCGGGGTACAAGGTGCCTTGAAGCAAATATTGGGCGGATATTTTCTTAGCTTCCTTTTCAAAAACCTCAATAAAGGTATGCCCTATTATCCTTCTCTTTTCTTCTGGGTCTTCCACTCCCCTTAACCTTTCCAAGAAAAGATCTTGGGCATCCACCCTTTTAAAGGGCAAGCCCATGTCTCTAAAATAACCCTCTACCTCTTCCACTTCACCCTTTCTAAGAAGCCCATGATTGACAAATATGCAATGAAGCTGATCACCCACTGCCTTGTAGGTAAGCATGGCGGAGACTGTAGAGTCCACACCGCCCGAAAGGGCACATATAACCCTTCCAGTGCCAACCTGCTTTTTAATCTCCTGTGTTTTTTCCTTGATAAAGTCCCCCATACTCCAATTTTTTTCTGCCAAGCATACTTCAAAAAGGAAGTTCCCTATTATTTCCTTTCCATACTGGGTATGGGCTACCTCTGGATGGAACTGAACACCGTACAGGGACTTTTCTCTATGCCTTATAACCGCATAGGGAGAATTTTCCGATTGGGCTAAGCTTTTAAAGCCTTCTGGCAGTTTAACCACCTTATCGGCATGGCTCATCCAAACATCAAACTCCTTGGGCAGTCCTTTAAAAAGGGAATCTTCCCTTAAAAGTCTTAGCCTTGACCTACCATATTCCTGCCTTTGGGATCTTTCCACTATACCCCCAAGCTGATGGACTATAGCCTGAAGACCATAGCATATACCAAGGGTTGGAAGGTCTAACTGATATATCTCAGGGTCTGGAAGGGGTGCGCCCTCTTCGTATACAGAAGCAGGACCACCAGAAAGTATAAGACAGTAAGGGTCTTTAGCCCTTATCTCCTGAGGAGTTATAGAGTAAGGTACTATCTCGCTATAAATGCCCAGCTCCCTCACTCTTCTCGCTATAAGTTGAACATATTGGGAGCCAAAATTTAAAACTAAAACAGCCCTTCTTACCACTTATATATTATATACCACACTTCCAGCTTATACCTTCCAAAGCCTCCCTTCTGTACTCTTCTATGTCCTTTATTTCCAAGCCATCCCTTTGAGTGTCCAAAAAAGCCCTCAAGAGGGATGCCATTACTCTATAATACTCTTCTTCTGTGCTCTCTTTTACAAGGTCTGTAAATATCCTGTACCATCTTCCAAGGTGGTCCCTAAGGAAGGACTTATAGGCTTTATCCACAACCTCAATGCCTTCTTCTAAGTTTTCCTTCTCTAAATGCATTCTTTTTACAAGAAGACAGCTCATAAATTCAAGCTCCGCAACTATGCCGTCTGGCTCCACTGGTGGCCTTACATCCACACCAAAGGCCCTATAGAAGCCCTCTATATCTGCCAGCTCCCAAGCTTTCCTTACCGCCTTATCCAGTTCATAGGCGGTCTCGTTGGCAGGTGCTTTGAGGTTTGTTGAAAAAAGGGCATTCCACTCTCCTTGAAGATCAAGGATCCTTTCCTTACCTTCTTTTATAACCTTCTCAAGAGCCTCAAGGTCAAACTCTATGCCCATGTTTTTTAAAGAGAGGGAGAGGTCCTCAAGACCTCCCCTTAGCTCCTCTAAAAGCTCCTTGCTTGGGTAGGAAAAGGCAAGGGAGAGAAAGCTATAAAGATACACCTTATATATACTCATCTCACTCCACCTTTAAGGGAATCCAAGAGTAGCTAAGGGCTTTTCTTGCTCCCACATCTCCAGCAGAGCCATCCCAAACAGCAAAGGTTATAAAAGTCTCCTTTCCAGGTCCCCAATCGGGGTTGCTCGTATTCTCCTCCACAAAGGCCCTCTTTATGACCACATACCACTTACCCCCTTTGTATACACCTTTGCCTTCTGCTCCCTGTATATCCTTCCATGTTGAAGAGCCAAAGCCTTCTGCCACTACCTCTCTGATGGGTGTTGTGAGTGTGTTTTTTCTGAAAACCTTTTCTCCACCTATATAGCTAAGAGCGTATTGGTTTGCCCAATCCTCTGGGTATTTGTGGGGTGGTGTAGCATGGGGATACCAGTCATAGGTGGCGTTTGGGTATATTTTGGAAACATCCGCATAGCCCTTGTCTATGTTTTCCTGTCTTGCCGCTGTCCAATGAAGTATAAGAACCCTTTTTCCTTTATCTCCCATAGTTACAGATACATCGGTAGAGGGAATATAAGGAATTTGAACAGCTACCGCATCGGAAAGCTTTCCTATGGTATGAAAGCTGTCCTCTGTTGGGTCATCCCACACAAGGAGAAAAGCTATACTTTTGCCATCGTTTAAACTTTTGACTTTAACACTTTTTACTGTTGGCTTTAACTGCATAGGCGCAGTGACAGACTGTCCTGCAAGGGAAACATCTATCTCCTTTGCTTTTCTCCACGCTCCGTCAAAGGGATCAAGGGGAACTTTTTTAACTTGTTTGGATACAAGCTCTTGACTAAAGGAAAAACCTATGGCAAGTAAGCTAAAGGCTAAAAGTTTTAATGTCTTCATGGTATAACCTCCTTCAAGGTATGTCTTGTCTAACAACTTCAAGCCTTTCATCCTTATGGGGCCTTTCCTGCAGAGGCTCTACAAGAGGGACTCTTACTATTTCTTTCCCGGTCTCATCGTAAGCTATGGCCTCCTTGGCTTCTGCCTTAAAGGAGTGGAAGATCCTTGGGTTTGAACCAAAGAGATGCAAAAGTGCCCGAAGCTCTGGCTCTTTTCCTTCCCTTATAGCCCCATAGGTCTTTACCGCATGCTCCACACCATCTCCAAACATCTGCCTTAAGAACTTAATGGGCACATTTATAGGTGGTATGTAGTATACGTTTGGCTCAATTCCCGTTTGAGGGTAAAGGGGCAAGGCTACCTTCTTTATATGAACGAGGAAGTCTATAGGGTTTTCTGGTCTTGCCTTATCTGGTGGGTTTATAAAGCCCATAAGCCTTATCTTACCTATGCATGTTATCACGCATTGGGGCTGAAGACCCTCTTCTACCCTTGGGAAACAGCCTATGCACTTTTGGGAGATCCTTGCCACAAAGTTAAACATGGTCTTTTTGTAAGGACAGGCTTTTATACATTCTTGATAGCCTTCGCATCTTTCTGGGTCTATAAGTACGATACCATCCTCTTCCCTCTTATATATAGCCTGCCTTGGACAGGCTGCAACACATGCGGGATAGGTGCAATGGTTGCATATACGGGGCAGATAAAACATCCATATGGGATGGGGAAGCCTTTCAAGGACTGTGCCTATATCCACAGGTTCATTGACCTCATCCTCACCTATGTTGGGATGGATCCAGTCAAGCTCATCAGGCCTATAGCCAAGTAGCTTTTCACCCTCTGGAGCATCAAAGACAGTTTTCCTGTTTCCGTCCAAAAGCTCAAGGAGCTTCACATCCCAGCCGAGGGGATAAAAGCCATAAGGTTTGCTTTCCACATTGTTCCAAAGCATGTACTCTTGACCCCTTCCCGGTGTCCATGTGGTCTTGCAGGCTATGGTACAGGTTTGACAGGCTATGCATTTGTTAAGGTCCATAACAACAGCAAACTGCCTTTTGGACCTTTTGGCCTCATAAGGGTACTCTACCTCTCTTTTAAGTTGCCAGTTAAAAGCCTTCATCTTCTCACCTCCTTACTTTATGAACTCTGCCCTTACATACTTCTTCATCGCCTCGCTTGGGGACATAGGCCTAAAGCCAAGCTTTAAAGGTCTCCAAGGACCCTTACCCCCTATTCCACCATCTTCAGCCTTTGTTATCTTGCCAAAGGCTTCCCTTGGTGCTCCTATGGTACAGTGCAGGTCTGCTGCAAAGCCTTTACCTATCACTTGCCCCATCAAGTCTTTCCTTACAAGGGTGTCCGTTTGATATGTAGGCTTTAGCCATGTTCTTACCACGCTCTGGTGGCTTCCCCTTCTGTATAGAGATTGATAGTTGGTGTAGGGATTTTTGGCAAGCCCGTTGGGGTTTTCCTTTGTCCCCCTAACAGTTCCATGGGAAGATCCATACATGTTAAACCATATCTTGGCACAACCAGGTGGTGTGTTGTTGCATGCCCTTGCTCTGATGAGAAGCCTTCCCACTTCATTGTCCTCTGCCCTTTTCTCCCATCCTACAAAGGGTCTGTCTTGAGGGTCTGCATCTACCCAAACATAGTCCCCATCCTTTATGCCAAGCTTTTCTAAATCCTTTGGGTTTATCTCTATATAAGCTTCTGAGACAAAGGGCATTCTTTTATCATTTCTGTATAGGTCTCCAAAGGGTCCAAAGAGAAGGGTGCTGATGTCTGAATCGCCTGGAGTGGTATGGGCTGCGTGTCTGTATTTGGGCGTATGGACTATATGGGTTGCTCCAAAGACTGCCCTTAAGGGGTGCCTTGTTTTAGGAAGGCCTTCTGGAGATACAAGCACATTCCTTGCCTGTCTCCATTCTGAGTTTTTAAGGGCGTCCTCGCTCTTTACACCGTAGTCTTCGGGCTTTTTAGGTCTTAAAAGGGGATGGGGGCTTGCTACTATTACATTAGGCTCGTATGGAGTTGCATCAATTGGTTCTCTGTATAGGGGTAGGTTTTCCCCAGCATCCATAAACTCTGGCTCTTCTCTGTAGAACTCAAGCCTTCCACTCTTTGTATACCATGGCATGTTTTCTTCCGTTTGGTCCTTTCCAACGTACTTGGGATAGGTTCTTGTCATTATAAGGGATGGTATGCCTTCTTGTGCCTTCTTTGCAAGATCTTCTAGCTTATAACCTCTAAGGTTTGAAGATGCGTTTATAATCCTTTGAACATAAACCATGTCTTGCTTTCCTTCTGTGACAAACTTCCAGTAGTTTCTAAAGCGCTCATCCCCTGTTAGCTCTGTAAGCCTGTTTGCCACAAGGGCAAAGGTCTCAGCATCATTCCTTGTGTCATAAAGCCTTCTGTGTCCTGTCTTGGGCCAGACACAGACAAAAGGATTAGTCACAGAGCCTAATATATCCCAGTATTTATTTTCATTCCATGAGTCTACACCAAGGACTATGTCTGAGTATTCACAGGTCAAGGACCACCACCACTCGTTGGTTATTATGCACTCCATCTTCGGAAGGGTGTTGACAATGATGTTATACTTCCACTTGGCATTTCCAAGGGCTGAGTTGGCATCCACATACCATATAAACTTGGTAGGAGTTGGCATATGGGTCTTTCCGGTAATAAGCTGATCTCCTATATACTGAGGTCTATCATCGTAAGAGTAGTAGTGGGCGCTTTCTGGTCTCCAGTAGAACCTTACCTTTGCAGGCTTATTGGGATCAAGCTCTATGTTAAAGGGGTCTTCTGCTAAGTATTGACCAACACCGTTAAAGAGAGCAAGCCTAAAGTTTCCTGCGTAAGAGCCTATGTTTCCACCAGCATGACCTATGTTATCCGTCAGAGCACATACCATAAACATAGACCTGTCTTTGAGGTCTGAGTGTTGGAATTGGTTTATTCCCATACCTTGAGTTAGCTTCATGCTTCTTGGATGTGCCGCTATTTCCCTTGCAAGCCTTTCTATCTTGCCTGCGGGCACTCCCGTTATTATCTCCGCTTGCTTTGGTGTGTAGTTCTTCTCAAAGAACTCAAGATAAACTTGGAAAAGGGGCTTTACTTCTATCTCCTTTCCATCAGTGGTCTTTACCTTATAGCTTCCTTCAAGGGCTGGGTCTATGCCAAGCTTCCAAAAGTCTTCTCCTACATCATCCCTTGTTATAACCTTTGGAGAGTTGGTCTTTTTGTCCCATACTACAAAATCATCCATATCTCCCACTCTTATAGGTTCTGGTATGTACTGTTTGTCCTGTTTGAAGAAGGGTGGAATTGGCTGACCTGGTTTGAAAACCACAGCCTTTTTAAGCTCCGCAGGCTTGTAATTAGGCATTAGGTCCCTTGCCCTAAGGACCTTTCCATTGTCCATCCTCACAAGCAAAGGCATATCTGTAAAGCTCTTTACATACCTCTCCTGATAGAGCTTTTCCTTCATTATCACATAAGCTATGGAAAGGGCCAAGGCGGTATCCGTCCCAGTTCTTACTATGATGAGCTCATCCGCAGACCTTGCAGTAGCCTGATAGTCGTTGGAGATAACTAACCCAAGTTGCTACCTATGGGATAAAATAGCAAGCAAGAAACACTAACAGGGGGTTTGTAGCCATGGAAGAAATC
>JBKBRK010000042.1:5261-12352 GCA_046292245.1 Aquificaceae bacterium | reverse complement strand
TTTTCCACTTTCTCATCTAACTCCTTTTGTATTTCCTCAAGCAAACTTTCTGCAATTTTTGGAGTAATCTCACCAGAAAACTTTTGCTTTTGAATAGAATATGCCCTGTCAAAGATTTTCTCAAATTCTTTTAGCTGTTCAGAAGTTGGGATGATAATGGGAAGCTGGCGAACGTCATTAACTTGAATACTTACTGTGTTGTTGATAAAGTTAAACTGATAATGCGACATTAAACATGAATTAAGAATGGCTATCAAGTATTTTAATAATCCATAATCAAACGGATATAAGGACATACTCTTGACATCATTAACTGTCTTTTCTTTGATCTTTACCTTTAATGTATCCATTCCTATATCTTTCCAACAAAACCCTTCACGGAAGTAGAATTGATATCCTTGCCATCTTGCTCTTCTGCCAGTTTGTAAAAATTTTACATTCTCTCTGCTCCAATCAATATAATAAGGCGTAGGGGCATACCATCTATTGCCTTCTTTGTCTCCTTTGTCATATGGAACAAAAGTCCTTTCACCTTCTATGCCATTTAGCTTTTCATCCTCTGTTAAACTATCAACATCCGCTATTTCCTCTGGGCTTACAATCCTATATAACCATCCTTGTCCAAATATATCTCTACCATATTTTTCTTTCAAACTGTCAAAAAGCTTTCTTATTTCCTTCTCAGAAAGCTCTTTTAAGAATTCTTCCGCATCTCTTTTATTCTTAATTCCATGCTTTTTACAAAAATCATCCGCAAGCAGAAGTTTTTCTGGTCTCTCCTTTCTTACATTTTGAGCCCACTTAGTCCCTTCTAAAACACCTACATACCTACCATTATTTCCTGTTTGGATACCAACACCGCCCTCTGTAATAAGTCCAAGTAGTGTGATATCACCGGGCTTTAGGCTTTGTCTGTATTCTTGGAGTTGTTTTTTGTACTTTTCTATGTTTTTGCTTGTAGAAATCATATACCAATATTTATCTAAAAGTTCCTTAGCCTTTTTTAGGATTTTATCGTAAATATTCATATTGTAGGGCGTTGGTATAAAAATAACTTGGTTTGGAGTTTGCTTATAAACATCCTGCTCCACAGGATAAATAACTCCTTCTTTTAGACTTTTCCTTGCATCAATAAAGTGGATTTTATGGTTTTCTTGTGGGCTTGCTTTTTTAACAATTGTTATACAAGTATCCACCATAGATGATTGAAAGGGATTGGCACTATCAACCAATTTGAGTATGGTATTTTCAAGAAGTAGCTCCCTTAAGTTTTTCTTTGTTTGAATGGACCAAAAGGTTTTGGATGTTATGTAGGCAAGTATTCCACCATCTTTTAAAAGGTCTAAACCTTTAAAATAAAAGTGATTATAAAGGTCATCCACAAAGCGGTATTGGTTTTCAAGCGACCTTCTTACATCATCGGTCATTCCCCTGGTATAAACATAAGGCGGGTTTCCTATAACTATATCAAAGCTCTCCACTCCAAACATCCACCCTGGGTCAAACCAATCTGCCTTAGAAAGCTGGTCAAAGATATCAAATTCCGCTATCTTTTGGGCACTATCATTTGAAAAACCAATCCTTCCAAGTTCCTCCTTTATCTTTCCCCTTATCTCCCTTGCCCTCTCTTGAATTCTCTTTTTCTCCTCCCTTGTTCTTACAGAGAAATGTTTTTTATAAAGCTTCTTCAGTTCTTCCTTTAGCTGGTTTATGGCTGGGCTTGTAAGCACTCTTTGCCTTCCCAAGCCTATTAGGCTGTTGGCAATTATAAAGTTTGTCTCCAAGTGGGGCAGGGGCTTTATGCCAAGGTTTTCCTTGTTTTGGTCTGGCTTTTGGTCTATTATAAGGGATAAGAAAAACCTTAGCTTGCATATTTGAATGGCTATGTTTTGATTATCCACACCATATATGGAGTTTTGAAGAATGTATAGCTTTCTTGCATAGTCGGGATAGGTTATAGCTTGGTCAAAGTTCTCGTTAAGCTCTTTCAAAAGCTCCTCCCTTATGTCTTTGTTCTCTATCCTTAATATATCTTGGGCTTCCTTTAATGCCTTTTGGTATTGCCATTCATACCAAAGCTTATTATCAGGGTCTATCTTCTCAAGCACATAAACAAGCTTGTGAAGCACTCCCATAGGAAAGGCTCCAGAGCCTACCGCTGGGTCTAACACTTTTAAGCTGTCTATGGCTTTTATAACTTCCTGCCTTTTATCTTCTGTCAGGGACATATCCTCCTGCTGGTAGGACAAAAGCCCTTGTATCTCTTCCTCAGAAAGGGAAGTTTTACCTTTGAAGTATTCCCTTAAACCTTCCTCTACCATAAAATCCACTATCTCTTTTGGTGTGTAATAGGATCCTGTGGCTTTTCTTGCGGTGGTTTGGGTCTCTTCGTTATAGCTTGCAAGTAAATTTTCAAAGATATGTCCCAAAAGCTCTGGGTCCAAAGATACTTCCACGCTCAAGGGTGTGCTCTCATCCGCTGTGAAGTTGTAGTCTTTGAGGATGTTTATAAGCCCCCTTACCCTTTGAAGGGTTCTATTGCCATAAAAATCCGATAAATCTTCTTCTCTTTCTTCCAAAAAGAAAAACTCATCGGGAATTTTTGCCCTATTGCTTTCCTTCCTTGAAAAGCCATCTATATAACTGCTGTCTTCATCCAAACACTCAAAAAGCCCACCATTTACAAAGGGAGTACCTTCAAAAAGCTTTATAAACTCCTCTGGTTGAATAAGTAAAAATTCCTTGTATCTGTATAGATTTTTAACTCCAAAGTGTTTTCTATTTTGTAGAAAATCCCCTTCATTTACAAATCGCCTTTCTTTTATCTCTCGGTTTAGTGTGGCAAAGAATAGATTTTGAAGTATTACATTATAGTAATAGTCTCCCCTTTTGAAGTTTTTAACAATGCTTGCAAGCTTTTCTTCATCAAAGATCTCCTCTGGTATTAGCTTCATTTCCTTTAAAAACCACACAAAAACGAGCCTTGTAATAAGCCTTATAAGGTTTTCTTCTTTTTTGCCACCTGGAAAGCTAACTCTTTTGTCCTTCAAAGCCCAAGCATACCAGTTTTGGATTTCTTTATAAAATTCCTCTATAAGGGGTTGCACTTTAAAGGCTTCTTTTATGCTTTCAATGCTATCCAGCTTTAGGTCTAAAAGGGCTTTAGTAAAAGTCCTATAGGGCTTTCCCTTTTGAACAAAGTAGGTATATCTTTTGTAAGGGTTATACCCTACCTTTTTTCCCTTATAAATCCTATGAACAAAGGAAAACCTAAAGCTTCCTTCATCATCGTAAAAGACAAAAAATCCTCCATCTGTAGAAATTAACTTCCTTGCCAGGTCAAACTGTCTTTTTTTACTACTCCTTTCCGAAAGGCTTTTTTTAGCTTTTATGGCGTAAATGACTATGGATTCCTCTTTGTTTATCGGTATTTCCTCTTCGCTATCCTTTTCTATGCAATAAACTTTTTCAATTTCAAAATCCTTTTGAAAATCCTCAAAATCTTCTGGATCAAGGCGTCTTTCTCTGATTTCCAAGTATGTATTTAGCTTATCTTCAAAGACTTTCCTTAAGTTCTCTAAGGAAAACTCCTCCACCAATCTATAACTCATAATTTATAACTCCCTTCTGTTTTCTATGGTTATTATAACATTTCTTTCCCTTTCTCTTGGCATTTCTTGGACTGATTTTATAAAATCCTCTCCCAGTTCTTTCATAAGCTGGTGCACCTCTTTTCTTAACTCTTCATCACTAAGCTTATCCCATTTCAAAATCCTTTTTAACACATACTTAGAGAGTGTCCCATATTCCTTTATGTCGGTTATAAGGCTTTCTATAAAGGCTCTTTCTTCCTCTGTAAGGGGTCTTTTTTTCCTTATGGAGTTTAGTAGGTTATAGTAGGGGTTTTGTGAGACTGCAGATTTTACTTCTTTTAATTCATCAAGGGCTTCTTTGTATTTTTCCCAAAAGTCTTTGCTAAGGCTTAGTTTTGGAGTGTTTTCCTGTGCCCTTATGCTTTCATAAACTTCTTCAAAGCTAACTCTTTCCGCTTTTTCTCCATTGTGCCTTATTACATACAGGTCTGCACCACTTTTTACAACCACTATTAGCTCGTCCTTTTCAAAGGGCTTGGCGGTTTTTAACCTTGTGGGTAAGCCTTCAAGGGATTTTATTTGGTCTTTGTATTTTTTACTTAGCTCTTCCCACTCTTTTCGTAGCTTTGTATAAAAGCTCTCTTCTATGTCTTCCGTGTAAGTGTTTAACCTTCTAAAAAGCTCCGATGCTCTTGGCTCCTCGTCTGGAGAGAAGATTTTAGCATCCTCTCCCAATATCTCATGTATCATAAACATCTTCCTCTCCGCTATCTCCCTCTGTCTTGTCTCCCCTTCTCCCTTCTGCGTTGGGAAAAAGTTTAGAATGTATATCTCATCATAAACCTTTTTGCCTATTCTATTAATCCTTCCCACTCTTTGAATTACTCTTACTGGGTTCCAGGGAATGTCGTAATTTACTACCACTCCAGCCCTGTGTAGGTTAAAGCCTTCGGAGAGCTTATCGGTGGCGATCAATATTTGGTATTTCCCTTCATCTTCATACTCTGCATTAAAGTTTTTGTTTATCAAATCTACAACACCAACTCTTCTCCTCAGGTCCCCTATGGCGGTCAGCACTTGACCCTTAAAGACACTTTCAAGCTTTTTTTCTAAATGCCTTGCAGTATCCACATACTCGGTAAAGATCAAAATCTTTCTATCCTTGAACTTTTTAATTTCCTCTATAAGCTTTTCTACCTTTTGGTCTTTTTCCAAAAATCCAAGCTCTTTGATCTTCTTTTCCAACTCTTCAAAAAATTTCATATCTGACCTTATATCCTTCGCAAACTCTTTGTTTAGTTCGGATATTTTGTAAAGTATTTGATATTTCTTTTTCTGTAAAGTTTCTTGTGGATTTTCCAACTTTAGGTTATACTTCTTTAGTATGTCTTCAAACTCTTCCTCATCCTCTAAGTTTTCCATAAGATCTCTATCAAGGATAAAGACTTGATATTCTTCTATCATCTGTAAGGCATTTTCGTTTAGCTCCTTGAACCTTTTTATGCTTTCATAAAAAGCAAAGATACTGCTTTCAAACCTTTTTACCAAAAGCCTTTTCATAAAGTCATAAAGGTTTCTCTGAGATATCATTTCAAATTCATCAACATCTTTGTTTTTTAGATAATCCACAGGGTGGTATATGGCTCCTTTAAAGCGGTCTTTGAAAAACTCTATTACCTTATCGTAGAAATCTAACTGCTCCTTTGTAAGTTCATAAAAACAGGCAATAGGGTCTTTCACCTTTGGCATGGGAATATCTTCTCCATAGGACTTTAGATCCAAGCGGTTTCTTCTGATGGTTATGGGCTCTATGATACCTCTTATTTTTGCTGCTATGGCTTTAAGCTTTTGGTCTATTTCATGTAGGTTTGCCCCTTCCCTTCTTTTTTGTTTTTTTAGGTCGTTAAAATCTTTATCATAGTCTTTAAACTTCTTTTCCAAATTCCCTCCCAAGATCAAAGATGATTGTTTTGGAACCGTGAATAGCTTCAAAAGGGCGTAGATATCCAAGGGTTTGTTGTTAAAGGGCGTGGCTGTTAAAAGTATTACGTATTTGCCCCTACATATCTCACTAAGTAGATGGTACCTTTTGGTGTTTTCATTTCTGTATCGGTGGGCTTCATCTACTATTATAACGCTTATATCTTTGTTCCTTTTTACAAACTCCAAGGCTTCCTCAAGCCTTCCCAAAGACCTCACCTGCCACCCATCCAGCTTAAAATCGTTTAGGTATTTCTTCCATCCCCACGTGGCGTTTTCATCCCCAATAAGGTGTGGCGGGCAGATAACCAAACCCCTTTTCCCCAACATCTTTGCAATGCCACAGGCTATTACCGACTTTCCAAGTCCCACCACATCTGCCAAAAGAACTCCCTTGTGCTCCTTTAAACTTCGAACTCCTTGCAGTATAGCCTCCAGCTGATACTTATAAGGGTTGTAATTTGCTTCTCTTAGAATCTTTTCAGCCATTTCTTCATCACTTTTTTCAAATTTGCTATGAAGCTCCAAATAAAGTTTAAGCAGATAGAGGTATGCTTGAAAGGGAGTGATATCTCTTAAAAAGGTCCTCTTTTGAAGCACCTTCAACACATCTTCAGGTCTTATTTCAATACTATCTTCCCAAAGTTCATCAAAATACTTCTCTACCCTCTCTGAATAAAACTTCATTGCTATCTCAAGATTGAGCTCATCTTGATAACTTAAGCCTGCTTTTGTAAGGTTGGATGAACCTATTATAAAGACGGGATAACCTAATTGGCTTTTTTGAAAGATATACAGCTTTGCATGGTTTGGCTCCCTTGTCTTTCTTAAAAGCAGCTTTCCCTCCTTTAAAAGCTTTATGAAAAAAGCAGACTGCTTATAAACATCCTCGTTGTCCATCTCCTCCGAGTTAAAGGCTTTTTCCAAAGATTTCAAAAAGCTTTCTTTTGGATCCTCTTTCTTTGAATGTTCATATAGTTTGTAAATATCCCTATCTACATTTAAGCCTACAAGGATTTTCAAAAAGCCTTCTTTAAGTTCTTTGTCTCTTTCTCTTTGTAAAAGTGCTTGATAAATCTCCTCAAAAGCAGAAAAATAGAAAAAGGCAGTCAAAAACTTAAGCCCATCGCTATTAAGAATATGCTCTTTTAAGGTCTGCCCAAGGTTTTTTTCTTTATTTTCTCCTATTAGCACACTATTATTATAGCTTAGGGTCAACTTTGGTGTATAAATCCCTTTTTAATGTTCACCCCTTCGATGTCTATCACCACTACTATTGCCATGCTGAATTATCTTCCCACTCCTTCTCGGTGGCACTATTACCTTAGCACAGGGGTTATGCTCCTTTACAACCCTATATACCTCTTTTGTATCATATGCACCATCACCTATCACTCTCTCTATAGGCTCATCCACTTGACTAATCAATTCCTTCACTGCCTTACTATCATGCACTCTCTCCTCTGTTATCTCCACTGCCCTTATATCCCTGCTATGTATATCCACTGCTATATGTAT
>JBKBRK010000042.1:0-5162 GCA_046292245.1 Aquificaceae bacterium | reverse complement strand
GTAAGCTCTCTCCTCTTTTTGCTGGCAATTCTACTTTTAATTTCCTGCCTCTTCTTGATAGTGTTGTGTGGTCTGGAACTGATAATTGTATACCTACCCTCTCAAATATAGACCTTACAAATCCTTCTGTTTGTCTGTTTGGTAGGTTGTAGTGGGCTTTGATTATTAGCATTAGCTCTATAGCTCTATCGTCATAAATGATTGGCGCACCTCTTTTTCTTGGTCCTATATTAAATAAAACTAAATAAGGGTGCTTAAACTATGAGAGAGCTTGACATATTCTTGGGTTTTGTGTTTGAAGGAGCCTTTAAGCTTGGCTTTTTAAAGGGAAGGATAAAGGAATATGAATATGTCCTTTTTGAAAAGATAAAGGAATCTGCGCAAGAGGATGAGTTTTTAAAAACTATCATAGAAGATATAAGTAAAAGCTTTCCTTACGAAATACATGATCCGCCGGAGAATATGAAGAGCCTTTGCAAGTTGAGGGAGGATTATGAGGGAGAGACAGAGGGTGAAATAAAACCAAACTGGAAAGAGCTATACACAAAGCTTATCTTTTCCTTTGGCTACGCAGGAGGAATTTTTTACAGTAAGGCTATGGGAGAGGTGGAACTGAAAAAATATCACATGGGAGAAGAATCGGAGGATATCATATGGCAGAATGCAGATATGGTCTTTGTAAAGGATAAAACACTATACCTTTTGGACTTTAAACTTGGGGGAGCAAGGAATGCTTTAAGAGAGATAATAACAAGCAATCCAGAAGATAAAAAGGCGCCAAGGATACCAATACGTAGCTATGGCATACCTGTGAATATATCCCTTGGAGAAATAGAGCTTAAAGGCTTTCTACAAAAGTTTATGAAGGTCAAAGATAAATTAATGGAAACAGAGGATGTTTTCGTAGAAACAAAAGGGTTTTTACAAACCCTTTGCTACGCCGTAGATTTTCTATGCGAAGAAAAAGAACCTATTAAAGAGGTGAAGTTGGAGCTAATATATCCAATGCATGAACCTTTGAGTTTAAGGTTTTTTGTGAAAAACAGAGAAGGATTAAAGGAATTTTTAGAAGATATAAGGAAACTATACAGGGATGTGAAGGAGAAGGAAAGCCCTTATGCAGTCGTTGATACAGAAAGCCAAGTAAGAAGGAAAAGGTTGTTGAAGGAAGTTCCCCAAAACATAGAAGAGCTAAGAAAAGAAATGAAAAAAAGGGAAAAGCTTGTGGTAGATTTGCCCACTGGGGATATAAAGGAGGCAAGACAAGACGTCAAAAGGCGCTTGGAGGAGTTTATGAAAAGGGAGGAACCTTGTAAGGCTATAGCCCTTTTGCACTCTGCGGGAAGCGGAAAAACTTCCAGAGTAAGGGAAGGAATACTAAGCCAAAAGGGAAAGCACATAGTTTTATACATGGCTACCCGTATAAGCCTTTTGGATAGAGAGTATGAAAAGTTAAAAGAAATTAAGGATAAAAATATACATTTGGTTTATGAAAGGGGGAAAAAGGAGACTAAATGGGTCAGAGACAAGGGAACCCACTATGAAAGTGTAGATATTCAAAGAAAGGGGAAACTTCAAGCAACAGTGCAGGAAATTAAAGAGGTGGTGGATAAAAACAACCCAGACTATGTATGGGCTTTTCTTACCATACAATCCGTGGTGGAAACTGCCTATAGGAATAGAACTTCAGAACACTTAAGAGTTCTTTTAAGGCCTACCATATTAAAAAACTACTACATTCACATAATCCTTGATGAATTCTTTGGATACAAAAATGGGCTCTTTGCCATAACAGAGATGTTTGAGTTTTTAAAGGAAGTCCAAAGGAAAGGTGGAAAGGCAAACCTTTATATGTTTGACGCAAACGGATACTCCCCCAATCTCCTCCAAAAGCTGATAGATGAATACAAAGAGTTTGAAGTGATCCCAGAATCTATAGTTTTGAGTGAATACCAAGAGGAGATAAAAACCTACTACGGGGATATACCCTTTGAGTTGTACGCAAAGCATGGCTTTCCCGCAGGAAAGCTTCATATACATAAAAGGTTTTTAGAAGTTAAAGAGGAAAAAGAAATCCCGTCCCTAATCGCTGAGTATATAAAGGAAACTAAGGAGAAGGGAAGTAGTGCCTTTGCCTTTATTCAGAACAAGGAGCTTATAGTGGATGTTGAAGAGGAGCTTTCAAAGGTAGGATTGACTTCTCTCATAGCTACTGCAAGCTCAAGAAAAAGCCAAGAACAGATAAACAAGGGAAATGAGGATGTAATCCTCGGCACTTCCTCCGTTTCCAGAGGCCTTGACTTTAGTAGGCCCCACAAGCCTGTAGATTGTATATACATAGTGGTAAGTGCTTGGGGCATAGAGGGTAATTTAGTGGAAACTATTCAAGCAATCTCTCGCTCAAGGGGAGATGAAGAAACAGAAAAAAGGGAAAAGCACTTACACCTTATATATATAATAAGCGACCAATACCTTGATATGGCAGTAGATAAAATATCAAACACCCTTTACCATCCCGATAAAGAGCTCGTGGAGCTTGCTTATAAAAAGGAACAGCTTGAGGGCTTTCTTGACCTTGATGATGTTTTAACCAAGGTCATTGAGCAATTTCTCCATAAACCCTCAAAGAATGTACTTGTGCCCATTCCCACACAGCATAGAAGCTTTTACAGGCCCAATGTCTTTGAAGACTACGAAGATGTGATCAACTTTTTGGATGATATACTCTATATGGAAGAAGAGCATTGTGGAATCTTAAAAAACTTTCTTAATGAATTTTTGGAATGGGGCTATATATACACCAACCTACCAAGGCTGGAACATATGAAAAACTTTGAATACTACCATCCCTATATACTCTATGAAGAAAAAAGCTTGTTTTCCAGCTTTGACAACCAAAAGAGACAAGCATTGAAAGGGTATTTAAATAAGATAGTAGAAATATCGCAACAGCACAACCAAGAGAAGGCGCAAAAGGTCAAAGAGTTTGTAGAGAAAACCCTACCCCAACAAGAAAGTAAAGCTCCCCTTTTGATGCCTATATACTCCATAGTCCTTGTGAAAGATTACTTGGAAAAGGATAAAAAAATGAGCTTTGTTATAGGAAAGAGGGCAGGAAGAGGGCATGCGGAGGTTTTGGGAGGAAGCTTAGAACCAAGAACTCTTTGCTTTGCGGGAGAAAGGGAAGAGTACGCTTGCATACCCCTTGGCGAAGACTACCCCTACAAAGAAGTTTTAAGTGGTAGGTTTGCCAAGTTTCCTGTAAAATTTATAAAGAGCCTTTTGGGGGGATAAAAGTGGAGGAAAAATTTAGATTTAGGCAAGAGGACGAAAGGATAGATTACTTTGCAAAGGGGGCGCACTACGGAAATGATTTCTACTATGCGGGGATTTTCTACAACTATCAAGAGGAATACATGGAAAATATAGCCAAATACTTCTACAGGCTTAGGGAAAGGGATAAAAAGGTAATGGAAGAGTTTAAAAATTTTCTATCGCAAAACAAGCCCATAGGTGAAGGCACAAAATACCCTATAGGGGAAATAACAGGATGGCTAAAGCCTTGGGATATCTTTAAAAGCACTCAAAGGGCAAGCTTTTATAGACACAATAAAGATAGTAAGTTTAACATCTATGAGCTAAAAGTGGAAGGCGCTTCCAAAGTGGATGAGAGGTCTGGTTTGATCTTTTTGGCGGTGGAGGGCTACGAGGACCAGACGCTAAGCAAGCAACTGGAATGGGAAATAAGAAGGCTTTTGATGGAAGAGTGGGAGAAGCTTTCTAATAGTAAGGAGGTTAAAGACTATTTGAAAGAGGTTTATGAAGTATACGAGATCCTTGAGGATGCCATACCCGATAAGTACTACCAGGGCTTGTCAAGAAGGCTTGCCTATTATCTTTTCCCCATTGAGCTTGATACCTTTGGTGGAAAGATAATTGTTTCCAAGGCAAGCTTGTATAAAAGAAGGGACGAAACGAAGGCTAACCTTTGGCCGGATTTTTTAGAAGAGATGGATGAAGATTACAAAAAGGATCTGGAGTATGCTTTAGAGGAAAAGGGAAAAGACCTTAACTATCTAAAAAGCCTTTTGGACAAAGCCCTTTCAGAGGAGCACCTTAAGCTTTTAAGGGAAGATTGGAAGAAGTTTTTAAAGAAGTGTTTAAAGGGAGAAAGCCATAAACTAAGGGCGGTTTTTGTGGGAAAAGTGCCAGAAGAAAATCCATCATGGGCGAGCTTTGGTGTTTATGAGATTCCAAGCGCTGAGCTTAAGCTTATGGTTTTCGCGGAAAGAGATTTTCAAATAGATGGTAAGCCTGCGGATAAAGTGGTGGAGATTTTAAAGAAGAAGTTGGAAAATTTTAAACTCTTAGGAGATGCAAAAATAGTTCTTGATGACAAAGTAAGATCTTTGGAAGAACTCTTTGGTGGGGAGGAATTTTTTAAACTTATAAAGGGAAATAGGAATGAAAAGGACAACAAATTAAAGCCCTTAGATTCTTTAACACTTATTCAAGCTTTTTCCTACTTTACCGCAAGGATCTCAAATTTAATAAGGGAGATAAAAGAAGGAAAATATAAAAAGGAGTTTAAGGGCATTTTACTACTTTTAAATACGGAGTTTGAAGAGGGAGATAGGTATCTTTTGTGGAATTTTGTAAGCTTTATTTATGACTATTTTGGTGTTCCAGTGCAAACTCTCACCAAAAGATCCCTGCGTGCAATAGTTGGAGAAAAGAAAGCGGACCCTATTATCAAAAACCTTGCCATAAGCCTATACAAGGACTCAAAAGTCCTTAAAGTGGATTTTGATGGCTTTTATCTGCCAAGGGAGCTTATTGTTTATGCCATCGTTGAAAAACCATCTACGAGGTTTTTTTATAAAAGGAATGAGTTAAACGGCGGAGCCAGACATTACCTTTATGAAGTTTATAAGATAACCATAGAGAATAAAAAAGCCAAGATTGAGCTTGAAGGTAAAATTTTTGAACTACAGGGCATGAAAGAGATAGGAATGGAGAAGTTTATAGAAGATAAAAAAGGTAAAAACATAAGGTTTTGTTTTATAACCGCTTTGAAGGAGTCAAAGCTTAATGAAATTTATGAAAGGTTTTCAAAGGATGAAAGTAAGTTTTTGCTGATTGGGTATTCTGAGTTAAAAACC
>JBKBRK010000041.1:0-12387 GCA_046292245.1 Aquificaceae bacterium | reverse complement strand
GGCTTGCCCCTTGGCTTCCAGCTAAAGGTAGGAAAGTTTAGGAGTGGCTTTGGAAGGTTAAACGCCCAGCATCCCCATGCATGGGACTTTGCCAGCCAGTCCCTTGTTTACAAGGTTTTCCTTGGAGAAGGGCTAACGGAAAAGGGAATTCAGATAAACTGGCTTGCCCCAGCGCCCTTCTACCTTTTGCTTGGTGCAGAAGTATTGCAGGGAGAGAATGAACAAAGCTTTGGAACCGATAGCTTTGAAATAGGTGGTGTAGAAGTGTCAGAGACTCGCAAGCCCAACCTTTACGTGGGCTTTGTAAAGACTTCCTTTGATATAGGAAGCCTTTCTGTGCTTACAGGCTTTTCTTATGCCCAAGGAAACACAAGGATTAACCACGGAGAGCATGCCTTTGCAGGAAAAACCAAGCTTTATGGCTTTGACCTAACCGCCAGATACTCCCTTGATGCGGTAAGGTACATAGCCTTCCAAGGAGAGTATCTATATAGGGAGCAAAAGGGCAAAGACTATGAGTTTGATGGACAGACCCTAAACATAGAAGATATAACCAAAAGACAGGGTGGCTTTTACACCCAGCTTGTTGCAAGGCTTGACAAAAGGTTGAGAGCGGGAATACAGTATAACCTTATCAACAAAAATGATATAACCGACAGAAACCTTCCCAAAAACCTACCCGCCTACTATGCCATGGTGGAGTACAGCCCCACCGAGTTTTCTCGCATAAGGTTGCAAGCAGGTCAAAACAGAGCCTTTTATGAAAATGGAAAGAGAAAAACCATAAATGAGGTGATCCTTCAGTTTACCTTTGCCATAGGAGCCCACGGAGCCCATCCCTTCTAAGGAGGGAAGCCATGAAAAGCCTGTTTAAACTTTTGCCCTCCTCGGGGGGCTTTCTTTATATGCTTTCTTGTGGATGCGGTCAGTGTCCTGCCTGCCTTGGATCATCCGCCAGCGTGGTAGCGCTTGCCCTTTACATAGGCACAAAAAAGCTTTTAAGGAGAAAAAGCCATGAAGAAGTTATTAACTCTACTGCTTCTTAGCCTTTCTATTTCCTTTGCCCAGCTTAGGGTTGCAACCACTTACCCTTGGATAGGTGAGTTGGTAAAGGAGGTGGGAGGGGATAGGATAAGCCTTTACGTTATAGCAAAGCCTACGGAAGATTTTCACTTTGTGGTGCCAAAGCCTTCTCACATAGCTAAGCTTAGGAACGCAAACCTGCTTATCATAAACGGGGCAAGCCTTGAAATAGGCTTTATCCCTCCCCTTATCCAACAGTCCAACAATCCAGAAATACAGCCAGGAAGACCTGGCTTTTTGGACCTCTCCGCCTACATAGACCTTATAGAAAAACCTATAACTGTCTCTCGGGCTATGGGTGATGTTCATCCCGAGGGAAATCCCCACTATCACCTGGACCCACACCACATACCCCTATTGGCAAGGGCTATAAAGGAAAGAATGTGCCAGCTTGACCATAAAAATTGTGGTTTCTATAACTCTAACCTTGAGGACTTTCTAAAAAGGTGGAACCAGAAGATTAAAGAATGGGATGAAGGCTTTTCAAAGCTAAGGGGTTTAAAGGTAATACAGTATCATAAAACTTACAAATATTTTTTCAAAAGATACGGTATAGAGGAGGTGGGAACCTTTGAGCCTCTTCCTGGCATACCACCAACACCGAAACATGTGGATCAGCTTATAAAGCATTCAAAGGATGTAAGGCTCGTCATCTACGAAGCCTTCAGAGACCCTAAGCTTGCCAAAAGGGTTGCAGATAGCATAGGTGCAAGGGCTATTGTTCTTCCTCACGATGTGGGCGTGGAAGGTGTAAAAAACCTTTTTGACCTTTTTGATGAGATACTTAAGAGGCTTTCCCAATGATTTTGGACCTTTTTATTACAAGCTTTTTGCTCTCTGTGGTCCTTGTGGGCATCCATGCCTACTTTGGTAGGGAAATAGTAAAAAGGGGCATAATCTTTACCGATATTGCGGTGGCTCAGTTTTCTGGGGTGGGCATAGCCCTATCCCTTCTTTTCCTTCATGGAGAGTATGTCTATCTTTTTTCCCTAAGCTTTGCCCTTTTTGTAAGCCTTCTTATTGCCCTTTCCCAAAAGCTCAAAGAATACACAGAAGCCTTTATAGGTCTTTTGTATGCCCTTGGTTTTTCCCTTGTGGTGCTTCTGCTCTCCTTTTCCCCTCACGGCATGGAAGAGTTAAAGAAGATCACCGCCAGCGATATTCTCTTTGTGGAAAGGCAAGAAGTTATCAAAACCGCCATAATCTACATTTTTATAGGTCTTCTCCTTTATCTTAGGAAATACCTTAAGGGCTTTTTAAAAGACCTTTCCTTTTTTGTCCTCTTTCCCTTTACCCTTGCAAGCTCTGTAAAGCTTGTGGGCGTTTTGGTGGTTTTTTCCCTTTTGGTTTCTCCTGCCTTGGTTTCTTTGCTTTTGAAAAAGGGGCTGGTCTTTGCTTGGATCTTTGGCTCCTTTATAAACCTTTTGGCGGTAAGTCTTTCCTTCCTTTTTGACCTGCCTACGGGCTATGCCATAAGCTTTTTACACTCCCTTGCGGGCATTTTTGTTTTTCTATATAAACTGGCTTTTGACTCCTCTGATAAACCTTAGCTTTTCAAAGCAGGCTCCTCAAGCCAGAAAAACTCATCCCTTTGGGGACCTGTGGATAACATTACAATGGGCACGCCCAAATAGCTTTGGATAAACTCCAAATATTCAAGGGCTTCCTTTGGAAGCTGGTATAGACTTTTTGCTCCCTTTGTATTTTTCAGCCAACCTTTAAAGCTTTTGTACACGGGCTTTAACTTTTCCAAAAGACTTAGGCTTGCGGGGAAGTAGTCAAAGCTTTTACCTTCATATTCGTAGGCTACGCATACTTTTATCTCTTCAAAGCTATCCAAAACGTCAAGCTTGGTGATGATAATGCCATCCAAGCCATTTACATCCACCGCATGCTTTAAGGCTGGTAGGTCAAGCCATCCACATCTCCTTGGCCTTCCTGTGGTTGCTCCGTACTCTCCGCCCTTTTCCCTTAGCCTTTCTCCCAGCTCATCCTTTAACTCTGTGGGAAAGGGACCTTCACCTACCCGTGTGGTGTAAGCCTTTGACACAGCCCAAAAGCTTGCCTCGGAAAAGTATTTGGGAGGAAGCCCTGTGCCCGAGGACAAGCCCAAAGCGGAAGCGTTGGAGGAGGTCACATAAGGATAGGTGCCCATATCCACGTCCAACATGGTGCCCTGAGCCCCTTCAAAGAGAACTTTTCTGTCAAATTTCAAAAGCCACTGAGTTGTATCTATGACCCTATCCCTTATCTTTTTATAATTCTCCATAGTTTTTTCAAAGATCTCCCCAAGGTCAAGAAAGTGGTTTTCACAGTACACCTTTTCACAAAGGCTTTGGACAAATTCTATATTGTCCTTGATTATTTGGTATACTCTATCTTTATCCTCAAGGTCGCAGACCCTAAGACCCTTCCTTCCATACTTAAACATGTAAGAGGGACCTATACCTCTCAAGGTGGTGCCTATCTTACCCTTCCTTTCAAAAAGAGAATCAAGGACCTTATGATAGGGCATCACAAGATGAGCCCTGTCGCTTATAAAAACTCTATCCCATACCTTTAATCCTCTACCTTCAAGCTCTTCTGTTTCCTTTACCAAAAGCTCAAGGTCCACCACCATACCCTGGGCAACTATGCCAATGGTGTGCGGATGGAGTATGCCCGTAGGCAACAGATGAAGTACAAACTTCTCTCCCTTTACTACCACCGTATGCCCTGCATTGCTACCACCTTGGTATCTCACCACCGCATCAAACTCTGCAGACAATAAATCCACAATTTTTCCCTTTCCTTCATCGCCCCACTGGGCACCCAGTATTACAAGATGTTTTTTCATCAGCTAACTCCTTGAAATTCTTCTACCTTTTCCCTTATAGCCTCCAAAAGCTCTCCAATACCCCAACCCTTTGCCACCGATATTATCACCACTTTACTATCCATAAAGGCAGCCTCCGTTAGGTATTTAATGTCTTCTTCCCTTTCCACCACCTTATCAGCTTTGTTAAAAACGTATATAACGGGCTTTTCGTCCGCAGATAGGTCCTTTAGGATCCCTTTTACCACCTTAACCTTTTCAAGCCAGTTTTTATCCGATATGTCTATCACATGCAAAAGTAAATCTGCCTCTTGGACCTCTTCCAAGGTTGCCTTGAAGGACTCTATCAGCTCTGGCGGTAGCTTTCTTATAAAGCCCACCGTATCTGTTATAAGAATTTTTATGTCGGGAAATAAAAGCTTGGCGGAAGTTTTTGTATCCAAGGTGGCAAAGGGCATATCTGCCACAAAAGTTTCCCTACCTGTCAAAAGCCTCAAAAGGCTTGATTTCCCCGCGTTGGTATAACCTACAAGGGCTACTTTGACTACCTTTATATCTCCTGCGCTCTCTCTTCTTTTTCTTTGCTCTCGCCTTTGCCTTTTAATTTCTTCAAGCTCTTCCTTTATCTGTTGTATCCTTTTCTTTATCCACCTTCTTCTTATCTCCGCCTCTTGCTCACCGGGACCCCTTGTACCTACACCACCACCAAGTCTTGAAAGTTCCTTACCTCTTCCATACAGCCTTGGAAGCTCATAGGTAAGCTTTGCCAATTCCACCTGAAGCTTTGCGGTTTTTGACCTTACCCTTCGGGAAAAGATCTCAAGCACAAGGTCTGCACGGTCTATTATCCTTTTGCCTATTACCCTTTCAAGGTTTGCCACCTGAGAGGGGCTAAGAAAGGCGTCAAAGATGATAACCTCAGCGCCGGTGCCTTCCGCTATCTGTTTTATTTCCTCTACCTTACCAGCTCCCACGTAGTATTTGGGGTCCGGCTGGCTTCTTTTTTGGGTGATATACCCCAAACATTGACCATTCACAGCTTTTAAGAGCTCCTTTAACTCCTCAAGAGACTCTTTCCCTTCTTGCTTGTTATCAAAAAGGCTTACGATTATGCTTTTCATTAACCCCCTTGCACTATGGTGCTTATAGCGTGCTTATAAATAAGACTTGGCTCACCTTCTACCTCTAAAAGGATGGTATACCTATCATGGTCCAAAACTTTGCCCACTATCCTTGTACCTCTTGTGAGAAATACAGTAACTGTAGCGCCCTTTCTTTTTAGCTCCTCTATATACTCGTCCTGTATGTTGGTATTCTTTTCCATAAACATACCTTACCTCCACTATAAATTATATAAGTTTTTTGGATTAGTCAAGGTGTTCAAATTTTTAAAATTTCCCCACCTACAAAGGATAATTTTTTTCACCCAGCGTAAAAGTTTATATTTAAATCCTATGCAAAGCCAGTTTATAGAAATATGCCTTTTGCAGGCAAGGGAAGCCTTTGAAAAAGGAGAGGTGCCCGTGGGTTGTGTGGTGGCAAAGGATGGAAAGCTTTTGGCAAAAACCCACAACAGGGTGGAGGAGTTAAAGGATCCTTGTGCCCATGCGGAGATGTTGGCACTAAAAGAGGCTTCCCAAAGGCTTGGTGAGAAGTATCTTTATGGCTGTGAGGTTTATGTTAGCCTTGAGCCTTGTCCCATGTGCGCCTATGCCATGGTATTATATAGAGTAAAAAGGGTGGTCTTTTTTGCCCTTGATGAAAGGTATGGAGCAGTTATGAGTAGGTTTAATCTTTTGGAGGAGCCTTCCTTTAACCACAGGGTAAGCTGGGAATACATACCCGTGGAAAGTGCCAAAGAGCTTCTAAGGGACTTTTTCAAAGGGCTTAGATGGAAAGGATAGAAAAGGCAAAAAGGCAAATAAGGGAGCTTTTGGAGGATGATTACAAAAAACTAAGGAGAAGTATAGGTGTGGGTCTTTACCTTTTTAACCTTCTAAAGGACTACCTTGAGGGCACCTACTTAGACCTTTTAAAGGACTTTGACCGCCTCCCCTTGGAAAAGCGCATAGCCCTTCTAAAAAGCCTTGAGGAAAGACTAAATGCAGGCATTACACCCCCTGAGGTGGATTTTTCAAAGGTGGAGAAAAAGCCCATAAGGACTTTTTTTAAAGCCATAGAAGACCTAAAAGCCCTTGGTGAGAAAGAAAAGAAGCTGCTTAGATCCTTTGGCATAAAGGACCTTTATTCCGCCCTTTGGTTCGTGCCCCAAAGGTACGAAGACAGAAGACTTATAAACTCCATAAAAACCACAAAGCCCAACCAAAAGGTAGCCCTTAAAGTAAAGGTTTTGGGAACGGGCTTTGACCCCCAAGAAAGATATCCCGCTTGGGTGGAAACAGAGGACCCCACAGGAAAGCTTTTTTTAAGGTTTAGGTACAAGGACCCAAGAGCCCTGTATGGCTACAGAAAGGGAAGCGAGATCATAGTTTATGGAAAGCTAAAGGAGTTCAAAGGTGAAAAATATATGGTTCATCCAGAGATACTAAAGGAAGGAGAAGCGGGAAGCATCCTTCCCTTTTATTACATAAGGACCGAGGGAGAACTAAAAAGCATATCCGCCAAAAAAAGACACCAACTCCTTAGAGGTATCCTTTTTAAGCTTTCCGAGTATGCCAAGTACCTACCCGAGTACCTGCCCGAGGACCTATTAAAAGGACTAAACCTACCCCCCATAGGAGAAAGCCTGTACCTTGTCCATAGACCGGCGGGGCTACAGGAGGAGGAGTTTAACAACTTCTACACACCCTTTCAAAAAAGGCTTATCTTTGAGGACCTTTTCCTTTTCCAACTTGCCCTACAGCTTGTAAAAGGACAGATAAAAAGCCTGCCAGCAATTGCCTTGAAAAACCCAGAGGAAAGCATAAGGGAGTTTTTAAAAACCCTTCCCTTTGAACTTACACAAGCTCAAAAGAAGGTAATAAAGGAAATCCTTGAGGACATAAAACTTCAAAAGCCTATGAATAGACTTTTACAGGGAGATGTGGGAAGCGGAAAGACCATAGTTGCCATGGCTATCGCCTACGCCTTTGCCAAAGAGGGATATCAAAGCGCCCTTATGGTTCCAACGGAAATATTGGCACAACAGCACTACGAAAACTTTAAAAAATTTTTGGAGCCTTTGGGCATAAGGGTGGGGCTGCTTACAGGCTCTGTAAAGGGAAGTCTTCGCAAAAGCGTGCTATATCACACTTCCAAAGGAAACCTTCATATACTCCTTGGTACCCATGCCCTTTTGGAAGAAAAGGTGGAGTTTAAACAGCTTGCCTTTGTGGTAATAGACGAGCAGCACCGATTTGGAGTAATGCAAAGAAAGGTACTTTTGGAAAAGGGCAAGGGCTTTTATCCCCACAGCCTTGTTATGAGCGCCACACCCATACCCAGAACCTTAGCCCTTTCCCTTTATGGAGACCTTGACGTATCCATCATAGACCAAATGCCAAAGGGAAGAAAGCCCGTTATAACCAAGCTCATCTTTGAGTCGGAGTTTGAAAAGCTTTTAAAGGTGGTAAAGGAGGAGCTTTCAAAGGGACACAAGGTCTATGTTATATACCCCCTTATAGAAGAATCGGAGAAGTTAGACCTAAGGTCTGCCCTGAGGGAGTACGAAAGATGGAAGAGTTTATTACCAGACAGGCAAGTTCTCCTTATACACGGAAGATTAAAGGAGGAAGACAAAAGGGAAGTTATGGAGAAGTTTAAAAAAGAGGGACATGTCCTTGTATCCACCACAGTGGTGGAGGTGGGCGTGGATGTGCCCGATGCAACCCTTATGATAATAGAGTCAGCCCATAGGTTCGGACTTTCACAACTTCACCAGCTTAGGGGAAGAGTGGGCAGGTCAGACCTTCAAAGTTTTTGCTACCTTGTGGTGCCCGAGGATATAAAAAGGGATAACGATGCTATAAAAAGGCTAAGGGTTCTTGTAAGGTCTAACAATGGCTTTGAGATAGCGGAGGAAGACCTTAGGATAAGGGGTCCGGGGGAGATTTTGGGAGAGTCCCAGTCTGGATACTTTGGCTTTTGGGTGGCAAGCCTTTCAAGAGCCCAAGACAGAGCCCTTTTAGAAAGGGCAAAGGAGCTTGCCCATGAATTTATACAAAGGGATCCCCATCTGGAAAAACATCCAGACCTACGAAAAATACTCCTATACCGCTATAGGGATAAGATGGACCTTTCCTATATTGCCTGAAAGGGAGGCGTGCAGAAAAGGAATCTCAAGCCAAAGTAGAACCTCCAAAGGCGATATTGGTATGTGTAGGCATAAACTCGGTAAACGCCCTCCTCTTGGAGCTTTTCCCTTATACTCCTTTGGTCAAAAACCTTGTAAATTTCTTTGTCCTTTTGTAAAAATACCAAGGCTTTTTTTTCAAAGATCTCCACCACCAAAAGGGAGGGCAATTTTACCTCATCCCCCGGAAAGGCAAAGCCCATGTTGGAATAGGTATAAAGGCTTAGCCCTTTGCTTCCCGTGTAGGGTACAAGCTTTTCATAACTTCCCTCCAGACAGTTATCGGAGTATTGAAGATTTTTCCTGCTTTTTAGGATAAAGGAGTAGTCTGGAAGGTCCCAAGTCCAAAGGGATAAAACTATGGGCATATCTGAGGCAAAGGGCTTGCAAGAGGGGTTTTCCAAAAGGCTATAAGGGTCCTTGGGGGTTTGAAAAACTATTTTCTTTGGTATGTACTCAAAAACAAAGTAGGCAAGCCATCGCCAAAGTCCCAGATCCCTGTAGCTTATAGTCTCTTCATTGGTATAGTAGACTTTGGCTTTCATTCCTTTCAAATACTCCTCAAGCTTTTTGGGATTTCCCAAAGGGCTGTTATGCACAGTCTTTGGATTTATCACATAGGCGCATTGCCTTTGCAAAGGGTTGGGTGCGGGATGGGTTATAGAGTAGTTAAGATAGGGAACGTAAGCTATTGGCAAAGAATAATAAAGAAAAAAGCCAAAAAGGTATAGGGTCAAAAGCCATCTAATAACTCCCAGGCATGCTTTCCTCCACTCTTCCAAGGTTTTTTAACTTGTATATATAAAACCTTCTTATTTCCACTCCTCTCCAATAGATGGGAAGCTGGACCTCTTCTATTATACCACCGCTTGCTGACAAGACCCTTTGGTCTATTGGGGCATAATCTACAAAGATGGCATCACCTTGATAATCCTTCTCCCAAAGGTCATACTGGTTCATCCTCCTTCCAAGGTTTATGCAATAGGTCCTTGGATTTCCCTTTACATAAAAGGCAAGCTCTGCGCTTATTTGATAATGGGGGCTTAAAAGCTTTTCCTCCCATGTTCTAAGGGAGCTAACCACCCTGCCAAGCTCTTTCCAGCCTATGCCCACCTTTGTGGGATCCCTGTGAGGGGGCAAAAGCTTACCCAAAGAAAGATAATCAAACAAAGGAGTAAAGTGTAAAAGCAAAAAGAGAAAAGCACTAAGGGTATAAGTAGATAAGGTTAAAAGCCTCCTTTTGGAAAGATAAAGGGCTATCAAAACAAAGGAGGAAAAGTAGGCAAAGCCCGACCAGTTTGCTTCTACCTTCTTAAAGAGGGACAAAAGGGCAAAAAAGAGAAAAATAGGTAGAGAGAATATAACAAAAAAGCCCTCCCTTGAGTTTTTCAAACCCTTTAACCACACATAGGGTAGCAAAAGGAAAGGAATTAAAGATAAAAGCAAGGCTTGACCTCCCAAAAACTCAAGGAAAGAACTCCAATCAAGAAGATTTGCAGACTTGCTGGCAAGGGTGGAAACATGTCTAAAGGATACAAAGTCATGCTTTTGGTTCCAATAAAGGACAGGAAGAGAAAGCAAAAGGGCTGGCAAAAGGGCAAGGTAGGGCTTTGGGCTTTTTATAACATCTCTTTTATAGAAAAAGCCATAAAGAAGAGCCAAGGGTAGTAAAAAGACTGCAGGGTACTTGCTAAGAAAGGAAAGCCCAGCAAAAAAGCCCACAAGAAGCCAAAGTTTGGGAGCGTTCTTTTCAAAGGCAAAGTACATAAGCATAAGGCTTACAGACCAAAAGAAGATAAAGGGGGAGTCGGTGGTCATAAGGAGGGAGTTTATGGCAAAGCCTATGGTAAGCTGGGGCAAAGTGGAGACTATTAGGGCAGTCCTTTGGTCAAAGACCCTCTTCACAAAAAGGTATGTAAAAAGGGAAAGTAGAAAGGAAAGCAATATGGGAGTTATCCTAACCGCCAACGGGGAAACACCCAAAAGCTCCCTTGTTATAAAGTTTAAATAAGCCACCATGGGGGGCTTTGAATAGTAGCTCAGGTCAAGATTTCTTGACCAATCCCAATACTGTGCTTCCTCGGGAGTTAGGTCAAAGGAATAATAGACCACATAAAGGATGCGAAAAACCAAGAGAAAGAGGTTAAAGGCAATTATAAAAATCATCCCTTAAAGGTGTATTCCTTGCCTTCCAAAAGCCTATAAATGTTTTCCCTATGCTTATAGAGTATAAGAAAAAACATAAGAAAAGCCATCAACACTATCTTAAAGGGATAGTTAGAGAGCAGCAAGAAGATCACCGCAAAGGCGCAGGCAGAAAGGGAAGCTATGGAAACAATACCCTTCCACTTAAAGACCATAGCCCAAAGGACAAAGGAAAGCAGGGCAGTGAGGGGGGAAACTCCCATCAAAACTCCAAAGCTTGTTGCCACACCCTTTCCACCTTTGAAGCTGTGGAAAAGGGGATACATATGCCCCAAAAGGCTTGCCAAACCCACAAAAAAGGCTGTCCAGCTTTCAAGCCCGTAATAAAGCCGTGCTAACATCATGGGCAAAAGCCCCTTGGAAAGGTCAAGAAGGAAAACCAAAACCGCATACTTTTTTCCAAGGGCTCTGCCCACGTTGGTGGCTCCCACATTGCCGCTTCCCACAGACCTAAGGTCTATACCCTTGGCTTTTGCTGTGTGCTCTCCAAAGAGAACAGACCCATAAAGGTAGGCAAAAAGAACCAAAAGCAAGCTGTCCATAAGAGTATAATAAACTAAAGGAAGATGGTTAGGGTAGACGAAAGGGCTCAAAGATACAAGGACATATGGGAAGGTTGCAAGGTTTGATATATGGTTATATTTTTCTACTCCTCAAAGGTCGGTGTTTTCTCTTGGGATTTTTGACACACTCTCCAGTGGTACTTGACATGGGGAAAATTTTGGTTATAATATATATACAGAAAAAGATAGTGGGATTGGGAAAGTTATAAGATGCGTGTTTAGAAACTCCCTCCCCCTCCCTCCCCTAATTGTTTTGCCCCACCGCCCGGTGGGGCTTTTCTAAGAATGAAGTTTCCGGATTTAAAACCCGCAGGGTTTATAAAAAGACTAAACAGGTTTGTAGGACTTGTGGAGTTAGAAGGGAAGGAATACACCGCTTATATAAGAAATACGGGAAGGTTAAAAGAGCTTCTCTTTGAAGGCAACCTTGTTTATGTGGCAAAAAGGGAAAATAAACATCCCCTTGAGATAGTGCTTGCAAGCTTTGGTAAATGCTTGGTTTGTATAGATTCCCACATAGCTCCAAAGTTGTATGCAGAGTATTTGGGAGTATCTCCTCAATTTGAGCCACGCTTTGGAAACAAAAGGTTTGATCTACTTTTGGATAAAAGGCCCGTAGAGGTAAAGTCGGTAAATTTGGCGGAAAAGGGTATAGCCCTTTTTCCTGATGCACCCACCAAAAGGGGAAGGGAACACATAGAAAAACTCATAGAGCTTTCAAGGGAAGGCTATAAGCCCCTTGTAGTTTTTGTAGTGCAAAGGGAAGATGCAGAGGTTTTTTCTCCCAACTGGCGAGTAGACCCAAAGTTTTCAGAATCCCTTTTAAAATACTCCAAGCTTGGATTGGAGATAAAAGCTTATAGGTGTAAGGTTAGCCTTAAAGGGATTAAATTAAAAGAAGAGATACCTGTAGTTTTGGAGGGTATAACATGAAGGTAAAGGTAGGATCAAGGGATGCCCTTGTGGTGGTTGATATGCAAAGGGATTTTATGCCAGGAGGCGCCCTGCCGGTGCCCGATGGGGATAAGATAGTGCCGAGGCTTAACCAGTATATTGAGCTCTTTTTCAAGAAGGGGCTTGCTATTTTTTTTACAAGGGATTGGCATCCAGCAGACCATATATCCTTTAAAGACCAAGGAGGTATGTGGCCGCCCCATTGCGTGCAAAACACAGAGGGGGCCATTTTTCACAAAGACCTTTTTATTCCTCACGACAACCGTTTTATAATCTCAAAGGGAAACAGTAGGGATTTTGATGCATATTCTGGTTTTCAGGGCACCATCCTTGACGGCTTACTCAAAGAAAGAGGTGTAAAGAGGCTTTTTGTGGGAGGAGTGGCCACCGATTATTGCGTAAAAAACACAGTGCTTGGAGGGATAAACCTTGGCTATCAGGTCTTTTTGCTTAGCGATGGGATAAAGGGGGTAGAC
>JBKBRK010000040.1:0-12394 GCA_046292245.1 Aquificaceae bacterium | reverse complement strand
GGTGAGGAACTTATGTCCCCAAAAAGGGATTTATACACCAGAGCCGTTTTGGTGGATAAAATCCTTTCCATTACTCAATTATATGATTACCTTTCAAACCCACAAAAGCAAAAAGAAGTTAAAAAGCTTGAAAAGCAAATTGACCAACTTGTTTATAAACTCTATGGTTTAACGGATGAAGAGATTAAAACAGTGGAAGGAGAAGGATAAACAGGAGGGCACAATGAACAAGGATGGCGTGTCCGAAGCCTTTGGAATATTGCTTGAAGAGATTAAGGGAGTTATAGAGGCAATAAAAGAAAAAGCCAAATCAGCCCTTGAAGGTTCCAATTACGATTTGGTGAAGGAATACACAGAAAAAGCAAAAAGCTTGGAAGATTTTAAAAACAAAGTAATAGCTTTGCAAAAAGAGTGGGAAAACTCCTATATCCCAAAGCTTTTAAAGGAGGGGGGTGAAGAAATCAAAATAGAAAGAACGGAATACACAAGTCGTAGGGCAAGATATACTCAGCCAGAGGAATTTATCATACCAATACTTGAATCTTTGGTAGAAATGGGCGGACATGGATGGGCAGATGAAGTATTAAAGAAAGTGGAAGAAAAGATGAAAGGAAGGCTTACAGAAGCAGACTACGAAAAACTTCCAAACTCAAAGGAAATGAGATGGAAGAACTACGCCCGCTGGTGCAGAAAAAGGCTTGTAGGAAGGGGATTAATCTCTAACAGCTCTCCCAGGGGCATTTGGGAAATAACAGAAAGAGGGAGGAGTTATTTAGAGAAATACAAGAATGAAAAAGAAGGTTGATCAATCTATTTATAATTAAATTATGGAGGGCGGTTATGGAATATCTAATTTATGCAGCTTATGGTTCTAATTTGCTAAAAAAAAGGTTTATGTATTACATTGAAGGTGGAACTTATAGGGGTAAAGAATATAAGGGAAGTTGTGATAAAACTGAGCCAATTGATTTAGGATTTATGCTTATCCCTTACAGGCTATACTTTGCAAAAAGATCTCCAAGATGGGACAATAAAGGAGTAGCTTTTATATCTTGTGAAACAGAACCTGATAAAGAGTATCACACGGTTGTTAGATTATGGAAAGTATCCCGAATACAATTTGATGATATTCATGAACAAGAAGGTAAAGGATGGTACAATGTAAAATTGTATCTTGGAAATATGGGCGGTATGAAGATTTACACCTTTACAGGTTGCTGGAAAGATGAAGAAAATTCCCCATCGGAAGAGTATTTAAATGTTATAAAAAAGGGACTAAAGGAAACAACCAATTGGTCGGATGAAGAGATAGAAAATTATCTTGAAAAAAGGAAGCCTAATAAATAGGTGAGCTATGAAGAAGTTTATTCTTTTCCTTTTGTGTATGTTGTCTTTTGGCTTTTCCCAAGATAAGGAAGTCCGTAGCATTGATATCTCCTTGTCCCTTGAGGAAGAGGAGAGCTTAACTGCGGATATTTTAAGGGTGGATATTTTTGTAAATGCCAGTGGCAACAAGGAGATAGATGTGGTTAATATGCTTGGAGAGGTGGATAAGGCTGTAAAAAGTCTTGGATTTGAGTATTCTGGTGGGAATTACTGGGTGCAAAAAAATTGCTGGTGGGAAAGGGACAAAAGAAGGTGTGAGGGCTTTTTGGGCGAGCTTAGGTATTCCTTTAGACTTCAAAAGGCTTCAGACCAAAATAGACTTTTGGACCTTTTGGATGCTTTTAAGGAAAAGTTTGGAAAAGCTATTAACTACACAGTTTCCCAAACTATTTGGGTAGTTTCCAATAAAAAAACAGAGGGCTTGAAGGAAGAACTAAGGCTTAGACTTTTGGATAAGGCAAGGGATTTTGCCACAAAGGCGGGCAAAAGGCTTGGGAAAGAATGCCATATCCAAAGTGTAAGCTACGAGCATATTAGTCCTATAAGAGGCGATATAGGATTGATGACTTTGAAATCTGCCTCAGAGGCACCAGAGCCAAAAATGGAGGAAATATCCACATCTGTTAGGGCGATTGTGGGGCTTGTGTGTAGGTAATGGGCTTGAACTTTAGCCCTTTATCCTTTATATTAATCCAAAATGGGTCGTTCCTTTGTGGTTGATGTAAATCCAAAGATTATAGAGTGGGCAAGGGAGAGCGCAGGGTGGAGTCTGGAGGAAATATCCAAAAAACTTAAGCTTCCGGAAGAAGAGTATCAAAAAATAGAGTCTGGTGAAAAAAATCCAACCTTTAAACAGCTTGAATTGATGGCTGAATACTTCAAGCGTCCTCTTACTGTGTTTTTCCTTCCAGAGCCACCAAAAGAAAAGCCGATAACCACCTACTTTAGAGTTTTACCAAAGGGTAAAAGTGTTTTTTCAAAAGAATTGAGATTTGCCATAAGGAAAGCCCAATACCTTCAATCCATATCAAAAGAACTTATGGAGGATTTGGGAATAGACCCAAAAAGAAAAATAGAAAAACGCAACTTACAAGAAGACCCCGTCAAGGTTGCCCAAGAGGAAAGGGAAAAAATAGGAATATCCATTGAAGAACAAACTAAGTGGAGAGATCCATACACCGCTTTTAAAAATTGGAGGTTTGCTATTGAATCAAAAAATGTATTTGTATTCCAGTTTGATTTTTCCGTGGAATCCGCAAGGGGATTTTGTCTGACAGAAGAGGACCCCCCAGTCATAGTTATAAATTTCAAAGATGATATTCGGGCAAGGATATTTACCTTATTCCATGAGTATGCCCATGTAATCTTGGGGATTTCAGAGATTTATTCGGAGGAAATGAATAACATTGATGTAGAAAATTGGTGTAATACTTTTGCGGGCGAGTTTCTAATCCCCAAAAAGGCTTTAGAAAAAGATAAGGACTTTTTATCTTTCCTAAGGTCCAAAAGACTTGAGCCGGAGCTATTTGAAAAGCTTTCCAAAAGGTTCAAAGTTAGTAAAAGGGCGATGCTTACAAGGTTAAAAACCTTAAACCTAATTGGAGAGGATGAGTATAAAAAGGAGTTAGATAAGCTGGAAAAACCTTTTCCCACAAAAAGGGAAGGCTACCTTCCACCAGAAAAAAAATGTATTCAGGAAAAGGGTAAAAGGTTCATATCTATAGTTTTGGAAAGCAAAGAAAAGGAAATAATTACAACGCACGATTTAGTTGAGTATCTATCTATAAACCTAAAATACTTAAAAAACCTTTTAGGTTTGATTACAAAGTAAAGAATGGTGCTTATATATATCATAGATACAAGTTCATTGATCGAAATGAAAGATAAATATCCAATAGATGTATTCCCAACAGTATGGAAAAATATGGGAGAACTTTATGCAAATGGCAGATTAATTGCTCCCTCCGAAGTAAAGAAAGAAATAAGAGACGACGAACTGAAAAATTGGATAAAAAACAAAAAGAATATGTTTATAGCTCCAGATAGGTTTCAAACGAAAAAACTCAAGGATATTTTGGAGAGATTTCCTTTTTTGGCTAAGCCAGATGGCATTGGTCCCAACGCGGACCCATGGCTAATAGCGCTTGCTCTTTCAAAAAAAGAAGAGATAAGTATATTCAACCAAGACTATGTCATAATCACGGAAGAATCAAAAAGTAAACAAAAAAGGATACCTGCAGTAGCTAATCATTACGGTATTGAGTGTATAAATCTAATAGAGCTTTTTAAGAAAGAAGGTTGGAGATTTTAAAGGTAATTTAAATTGCGGGGGCGGGATTTGAACCCGCGACCTTCGGGTTATGAGCCCGACGAGCTACCAAGCTGCTCCACCCCGCGTAGCCAATAAGATATTATATTCTCAAATTTCTACCAAGTCAAGGGGGATCTCCGAGAAGGGCTTTCCAATGCCGTCCTCCACAACCACCATATTTTCAAGCCTTACACCAAACTTGCCACTTATGTATATACCCGGCTCTATGGTAAAGACCATACCCTCCTCTATGCTTGTATCCTTGTCTGCTCCCTTGTAGTAAACCCTTGGAAACTCGTGGATCTCTATGCCTACACCGTGGCCAGTAGAATGCACAAAAAACTTGCCAAAGCCCTTTTTGCTTATGTACTCCCTTGCTATTCTGTCTATCTCTCCTATTTTCCTACCAACCCTTACACCCTCAAGAGCAAAAAGGTGAGCATCCCTTACCACCTGATAGACCCTTTTAAACTCCTCCTTTGCCTTCCCTATGTACAGAGTGCGAGTAAAGTCGGTACAATAACCTTTCCATAGCAATCCCATGTCTATCAAAAGAGCTTCTCCATGTTTTACAGGTCTATTGGAAGTTTCCCAGTGGGGTATGGCAGAAGCTTTTCCACTTGCCACTATGGCGGGAAAACTCTCCCCAAGAGCTCCCACCTTGAAAAACTCCTCCACTATCATAGCCCTAACTTCCAACTCGGTAAGTCCAGCTTTTAACCTTGGAAGTATCCTTTTATAAACCTTATCACTTTGCCTTACCCCTTCTTTCATTATGCTTATCTCCTCGGAATCCTTTATTGCCCTCATATGCTTCAAAAAGCTGGGCTTTCCTACCCACCTAAAGCCACCCCTTAGTCTCTTTCTAAACTCACAGCTTATTCTATCCTCCTCATAGCCCACCGCCTTGGCTTTCATATCCCTTAGCACTTCATAGACTCTTTTCAATCCTCCCTCCAGCAAAACCACCTTCCAATCCTTCAACTGTTCCTTTGCCTTTTCAAAGTATCGCCCGTCGGTTAAAAGAATATAGGAGTCTTTGCTTACAACCACATAGGCATTGCTTGACCTAAAGCCCGAAAGGTAAAAGACGTTTGCCTGCGATGTAAAAAGAAAGGCATCTAAGTTATGTTTTTCTAAAAGGTTTTGAACCTTTTCTATCCTTTTCTTCATAGCTTACCCTCAAGCATGTTTCTGTATTTATTTACAGTCCTTCTTGCTATGTTTATTCCCCTTCTTTGCAACATCTTGGAAAGTTCCCTATCGGACTTTCCTTTGCCTTCTGCTTCCAATATCTCCCTTAATGCCCTTAATATCTCCTCTTTGCTATAACCCTCCTTTGTGTTCCTTTGAAAGAAAAGCCTAAGGGGGTATATGCCCGTGGGCGTCTTTGCATACTTTTTGCTTACAAGCCTGCTAAGGGTGGATAGGCTAACGCCCGCCTTTTGTGCCACTTGGCTCAGGGTCAAGGTCTTTAAAGGGCCCTTTCCCAGCAGAAAATCCTCCTGCCTTTCCACTATCGTATCCCCCACAACCCTCAAAACCCTTCTTCTCAACTCAAGGATAAAGGCAAGTTTTTTATCTTCAACCTCCCAAAAGTCATCGATAATAAAGACATACCATTGGTGATTGTCGTACTCAAAAAGTACATCCACTCTTCCACCTTTATAAAGGGTTGCCTCTCCCTCAAAGGGGCTAAGCTTTAAAGTGGAAAGTACTTCCTTTGCCCTTTGGCTTTTGCTTTTACCTCCTAACAGTTCTTTTATCTCCTTAAATAGGTCTTTATCCTTGCCATAAAACTCTTCCACTTGCAAAAGTAAAAACTCCTCAAGGCTTTTACAGGCAACTCCCAAGGGCTCTATCTCCCTTTTTATAAAATCCCTTATATCCTCCACATAGTCTTGGCTAACTCCGTAGGCTTGTGATATGGCTTTTGTATCCCCTACAAAAAAGCCCCTATGGTCAAGATGGTCTATTATCTCATAGGCTATATCCAAATCCAAGCCGTCAAACTCATATCTTACCTGCTCTTTTACCTTTTCCAGCTCGCTTTGAACATAAACACCTTGGGGCTCTTTGTAATCCTCTTGGAACCATCGGGGCTTTGCCCTAAAGGTGATCTTTATATCGTGCTTTGTTTCTATTTCTTGCAAAAGCTCTTCCGTGGTCTTTGTTAAAAGCTCCAGGGCGCCCTCTATCCTTAACAAAAGGTTTGGCTTTAACTTCAAGTCTGTTTGAACTTTTACCTTCTTCAAGGCTTCTCCTCCTCTTTGGAGGTTATAAAAACGCTCACTATTCTATTCCCTTCCATCTTATCCACCACAAATTTAAAGCCGTCATAAAGAAATTGGTCTCCCTCTTCGGGCACTTTGGAAAGCATAGCCATTAAAAAGCCCCCTACCGTGTCGTACTCATAGTCCTCCGGCAAGCCAAAGCCCACTTCTTTTGCCACTCTTTCTATATCCGCCCAGCCATTCACCAAATAGGCATTCTTTGAAACCTTTAATATATCTTCCTCCCAGCTTTCCTTGAACTCACCAAAGAGATACTTCATTATGTCATAAAGGCTTACAAGGCCCGAAAGCTCTCCATGCTCGCCCACCACCAAAGCCATCTGAACCCCCTTCTCCTTCATCTCCCTTATAAGAGCCTTTATGTTTAATATCTCTGGCACAAAAAGGGCTGGCTTTTTGAAATCTCCCAACCTTTTCTTAAGATTTTCTTGGGTAGGTACGGCCTCCTTCACGTATAAGATCCCCACAACGTTGTCGGTGTTTTCCCGATAGAGGGGCACCTTACTATGCTTTTTTTCTATTATCTTTTCTAAGGCTTCCTCCAAGGTGATATCCTCCGGTAAAAGGAACATATCGGGCTTTGGAGTCATTATTTCCTTTACTGTGATATCCTCCAAGCTCACAGCCCTTTCTATGGCTTCCATATCTTTCACATCAAAGTACCCAAAGGCTGTACCCAATTCCAAAAGCTCCATAAAGCTTTCCCTCTGTGGCTTTTCCTTTTCCTCAATCTTTATCATATCTATAAGCCTATCCACGGGCATGGTTAGGAGTTTTCTTGCTGGGTACATAAGCCTGTGTATCAGGATAAAGGGTATGTAATAGATGGGGGCAAGCCTTGTGGTAAAGGGCAAAACTAAGTTTTTGGGCAAGACTTCGCCAAAGACAAAGATAAGGGCGCTGGAAAAGACTACCGCCAAAGCAGCCCCCTTGGAGCCAAAGCTTTCCAAAAAGAGCTTTGTGCCGTAGGAGGATATGAGGATATTTACAAGTTCGTTTCCCAACAGGATCGTAAGGAGTACCTCTCTGGGCTTTGAAAGAAGAGTTAATAGAGCAGAATAAACCCTTTTATTCTCTCTTAGCTTTAGTATATACCGGTTTGCGCCAAAAAGGACTACCTCCGAGGAGCTAAAAAATCCCGAAAGGAAAAGGAGAAAGGTAAAGATCAAGACCTCAGTATAGATTGCAGGAGACGAGCCTTCCATCTATTGATACCTCCTTGACCTCCTTCTCACACTCTTTAAGTCGGTATGCACATATGGGGAAAAAGGGACAAGGGCTTTCTTCTTCCCCTTGAGAATAATCTTTAAACTCTCTTTTTCTTTGGGAGGGATGTCTTACGGGCATGGTTTCTATAAGGTATTGGGTGTAGGGATGCATGGGATTTTTTAAAACCTCTTGAACCTTTCCCATCTCCACCAGCTTGCCCTTGTAGAGAACTCCCACCCTATGGGCAATACTTTCCACAGCCCTTAGATCATGGGTTATAAGTAAAGTGCTTATACCCTCCTCTCTTAGCCTTAGGAAAAGGTCTAATATGCCCGCCCTGTAGCTCATATCCAAGGAAGAGGTAGGCTCATCCGCCACTATTAGCCTTGGCTTTAAAACTATAGCCCTTGCTATGGCAACCCTTTGCCTTTGGCCGCCCGAAAGGTTTTCGGGTTTTCTTTCCAAAAACTCCTCTCCAAGCCCGGCTTTTTTAAGAGCCTTTATAACCTCTTCTTTTCTGTTTTCTACACCATGCACCAAAAGGGGCTCTTCCACTATTTCCCTTACCTTCATGCGTGGGTTTAGGGAGTTCCTTGGGTCCTGAAAGATGGCAGATACTTGCTTGGTGTATTCTTTACTTAGAGAGTAGATCTCCTTACCTTCAAAGAAGACTTTCCCCTTGTCGGGCTTTTCAAGCCTTAGTATGATCTTGCCTATGGTGCTTTTGCCAGATCCCGATTCGCCCACCAAGGAGAAGACCTCACCATAACCTATGGAAAAGCTAACTTCCTTTACCGCCCTTATAGTTTTTTTCTTAAATAAACCAAAGGTAAAGGATTTGGAGATCTTTTCCAACCTAAGGAGTGCTTCTTTCATATGGTTCTGGAAAACCTTTTCTCTTTCGCAGTCTTTATATACTGGTCAAAGACCATGGCTATGTTTCTTATGAGAAGTCTACCTTCTGGAAGAACCTTTATAGATCTATCTTCTATCTTCAAAAGCCCATCCCTTTCCATATCCTTTAGCTCTTCAAGCTCCCAAGAGAAATGCTCATAAAAATCTATACCAAACATCCCTTCTATCTTCTCAAAGGAACATTGGAAATTACACATAAGGTCCATTATAACCTCACGCCTTATTATATCCTCTTGGTTAAGGATATAGCCCCGCATTATGGGAAGCTTTCCTTCATCCAAGGCAAGGTAATACTCCCTTATGGTTTTGTAGTTTTGAAAGTAGCCATCATACAACATTCCAATAGAGGTTGCCCCTATGCCTATTAAATCCACTCCCTTTTTTGTGGTATAGCCCTGAAAGTTTCTCCAAAGGGTGCCCTCTCTTTGAGCTTGTGCCAATTCATCTTCAGGCTTGGCAAAGTGGTCCATACCTATAAAAACATAGCCCCTTCTTTGAAAGATATCTATGGTCATCTCCAGGATAGTTAGCTTGTCCTCGGGTGGTGGCAAGGTGGATGGGTCTATTTTTCTTTGCAAGGGCTTTAACCATGGCACATAGGCAAAGTTGAACACAGCAACCCTATCAGGGTCCAAATCTATGGTCTTTTCTATGGTTTTTTTAAACTTACCTGGGCTTTGGTAGGGCAAGCCATAGATTAGGTCTATGTTTATACTCTTAAAGCCCAAACTTCTTATTTCTTTTATCACCCTTTGCATAAGCTCGTAATCTTGCACTCGGTTTATAGCCCTTTGGACTTCTGGGTCAAGGTCCTGAAGTCCCATACTCACACGGTTAAAGCCCACCTCCCTTAAGGTCTCCAACTGTCCCTCCGATAGATACCTTGGGTCTATCTCAACGCTTATCTCCGCATCATCTTGGATGTTAAAAACCTCCCTTATCCTCGCAAAGAACTCTCTTATTTCTTCATCGGTAAGGAAGTTGGGAGTGCCACCACCCCAATGCAATTGCACTACTGGCCTTGAGGTATCAAGGTAATCCTTTAAAAGCTCCATCTCCTTATAGACATAATCCAGATATCTTCTTGTTACATCCTTCCTGTGGGATATGATCACATTACATCCACAGAACCAACAGGCGCTCTCGCAGAAGGGTATATGAAAGTACAAAGAAAGGGGATTGCCCTTTAGGTTACTCTCTATGAGTTTTTCCTTGTATTCTTTTTCTCCTACACCCTGATGGAATTCCGTTGCCGGCGGGTAGCTCGTATACCTTGGACCGGGTTTATCGTACTTTCTTATAAGGCTTTCGTTAAAGATGGTTTTCATAAGGATTAAATATAATACCTTCCCCCTAACCTGTGGAGCCAAAGCCCCCCTCAGACCTTTCTGTAGAACTAAGCTCTTCCACCTCTTCCAATTGGACCTTTATCACAGGAACTATCACCATCTGGGCAATTCTGTCTCCGCGGTTTATAACAAAGTTTTCAGACCCAAGGTTTATAAGGATAACCTTTATCTCTCCCCTGTAGTCGGCGTCTATGGTGCCCGGTGTGTTTAAAAGGGTTATACCATGCCTTATAGCCAACCCACTCCTTGGCCTTACCTGGGCTTCAAAGCCCGGAGGTATTTCAATGGCTATACCTGTGGGCACAAGTACCCTTTCCATAGGCTTTATAACAAGGGGCTTTTCCACAGCTGCCAGAAGGTCCATACCCGAAGAGTGCTCCGTGGCATAAAAGGGCAAGGGCAGGTCCTTTGCGTGGGGAAGTCTTTTTATCTTTATCCTCATGCCTTCTCCCAAGCCGGCGGTGGGATTTGAACCCACGCCCTAGGCATTACGAGTGCCTCGCTCTGCCCCTGAGCTACGCCGGCTTTTCTATTCCAATGTTGGTTAGCTTTGCTCTACCTTGATCATCTACCTCTATAACCTTTACCAACAATTCATCTCCCACACTAAACTTGGCCCTTACGTCCTTTACATAGCCCTCCATCTTGCTAACATGCAAGAGCCCCACCTTACCGGGCAAAACCTCCACAAAGACACCGTAGGGCTCTACTCTTGTTATCTTACCCTTATAAACCTTACCTACTTCCACCTCCGCTATTAGATTTTGAATAGCCTTCTTAACCTCTTCTATGGCTTCCTTTGATTGTGAGGTCAAAGAAACCTTCCCACCCTCATGCACCCACACAGATACACCCATCTTATCCCTAAACTCTTTCACATTCCTTCCACCGGGACCTATCACCACCAAAGCCTTGTCTTCTGGGATGGTTATGATCTCTATCTTGGGCGCATAGGGGGAGACTTCCTTCCTTGGTTCTGGTATGGCTTGGTACATCTTTTCAAGGATATAAAGCCTTCCTTCCCTTGCTTGATAAAGGGCTTCCTTCATTATCTCCTTTTTAAGGCCCTTTATCTTTATGTCCATCTGCACACTGGTTATACCATCCCTTGTGCCTGCCACCTTAAAGTCCATATCACCAAGCTGATCTTCGTCCCCCAGTATGTCCGAAAGGATCACATATCTATCGCCTTCCATTATTAGCCCCATGGCTATGCCAGCCACATGTTTTTTAAGAGGAACTCCTGCGTCAAAGAGGGCAAGGGATCCTGCGCACACGGTTGCCATAGAAGTGGAGCCGTTGGATTCCAATATATTGGAAACTGCACGTATTATGTAGGGAAATTGGTCTTCTGGTGGTATAAGAGGCTCTATTGCCCTTTCCGCCAGGGCTCCATGTCCTATCTCTCTTCTCCTGGGTGGTCCCCAAGGCTTTGCCTCTCCTGTGGAAAAGGGTGGGAAGTTATAGTGAAGCATAAACCTCTTGAAAGTTTCACCCTCATATATGCTTTCCACCAGTTGCCCCTCTTCGGGAGATCCTAAGGTTGCGGTGGCAAAGGCTTGAGTTTGCCCCCTTGTGAATATGGCACTGCCGTGGGGCCTTTCAAAGGGATGGACCTCTATGCTTATAGTTCTTATATCCTTTGGACCTCTCCCGTCAATGCGCACTCCCTCCTCCAACACCCTTTTTCTCATAAGCTTGCTTATAAGCTTTTTGAAGTTATAACTCAATTTGAAGTGTAGCTCTTCTGGCACCCCTTTGTTTTCTATAAACTCCTTTAGAAGGTTTGACTGGTAGGTTTTTCTTTCCCTTTTGTCTTCTATAAGAAAGGATTGCAAGATTTTATAGGTGCAAAACTCCTCGAGCTCCCTTTGAAGCTCCAAGGGAAGCTCCATACCTTCAAAGCCAACCTTTGGCACACCTATCCTTTGCCTTAACTCTTCCTGTGCCCTTAATACATCCTGTATGGCTGATAGTCCAAAGTATAGGGCTTCTGCCAGTGTGTCTTCATCTACCTCCTTTGCTCCACCCTCTACCATCACTATGGCATCTTTGCTGCCTGCCATTACTATCTCAAGGTCTGCCTTTTGTCTTTCTTCATAGGTGGGGTTTGCCACAAACCTACCCTCTATCCTGCATACCCTTACACCAGCTATGGGTCCATCAAAGGGTATCCTTGAAATATGTAAGGCCGTGGATGCACCTGTTATGGCAAGCACATCTGGGTCATACTTGTCATCGGCAGAAAGGGTCAAGGCGGTTATAGCCACCTCATGGAAAAAGCCCTCCGGTAGCATAGGCCTTATGGGCCTGTCTATTACCCTTGATACAAGAATCTCCCTTTCGGTAGGCTTTCCTTCCCTTTTTACAAAACCGCCGGGTATTCTACCCCATGCGGAGGACTGTTCTCGGTAATCTACCGACAAAGGCACAAAGTCTATGCCCGATATAGGCTCTTCGGACATCACAGCTGTTACCAGCACGGCAGTATCCCCTTGACGTACTACCACCGCACCGTCCGATAGTTTGGCGTAATGCCCTGTTTCTATTATTACTTCCGAATCCCCAATTTTAGCGGACATCCTTTCCATTATCTCACCTTAAGCCCAAGCCTTTGCACTACCTCAAGGTACCTTTTATAGTCCTTCTCTCTTAGGTACTCTAAATGCCTTCTTCTGGCGTGTATGAGGGCTATAAGGCCTCTTCTTGAATGCACATCCTTTTTATACTTTTTTAGATGCTCTGTTAGCCTGTTTATACGCTCTGTAAGTATGGCTATCTGTACCTCTGGCGATCCCGTGTCGCCTTCATGCCTTTGAAAGCTTTTTATAAGCCCCTGCTTTAACTCTTTTGCTAATGCCATTTTCTTCCTCCTAAGCTATATATTATAACTCATCCGCCGCCGTATTCACTCTGTTCTATCTCCATCA
>JBKBRK010000039.1:0-12527 GCA_046292245.1 Aquificaceae bacterium | reverse complement strand
GGACTGTCTGCTGCCCTGGCTTAAAGATTTGATAAAAGCCGAGGGCTAAAAGTGCGAAGGAGCCCATTAGCAGAAGTACCTTTTTTTATTTTTGAAACACTCTTCCGTGCCCCCTTGACAAATGCGAAAAGTTTGCATATAATATAAATACACAAAAACCTTAAAGGAGGTATAGCCATGAGCAAGAGCTTGCAAGGAACCAAGACCCTTGAGAACCTTATGCACGCCTTTGCGGGAGAATCCCAAGCAAACAGAAGGTATCTCTACTTTGCCAGGAAGGCAGACATTGAGGGATACCCTGACATAGCCAACATCTTTAGGGAAACCGCAGAAGGCGAAACAGGCCACGCCTTTGGGCACATTGAATTTATGGAAAAGTATGGCGGTGGAGACCCAGCCACCAAGATGCCCATAGGCACCATGGAACAAAACCTTGAGGCAGCAATAGCGGGAGAAACTTACGAGTACACAGAAATGTACCCCGGCTTTGCAAGGGTAGCAAGGGAAGAAGGCTTTGATGACATAGCAGAGTGGTTTGAAACCCTTGCAAGGGCAGAAAAATCCCACGCAGGCAGGTTCCAAAAGGCTTTGGAATCTTTAAAAGGCTAATTTAGCGCTTCTTGGGGGCTTTGCCCCCCTTCTACAGAAAGGAGAAAAAACAATGCAAGAGCTTTCCATAGGTGGAGTCAAAGATTTTGACTTTAACATAAAGGACCCCAAATTTTTGGAAGAGGCAGCCCTCTGGGAAGAGGCAAAAAGGGTTTATTCCAAATGTAAAGACTGTAGAATGTGTGTTACTTATTGCCCCTCTTTTCCAGCACTCTTTGATGCTGTGGATAGGCACGAAGATGACATTGAAAAACTATCAAAGGAAGAGCTTGCCCTTCCTTTGGAGCTTTGCTTCCACTGTAAGCAATGCTATTTTAAGTGTCCCTATACACCACCTCATGAGTGGAGAATAGACTTTCCCCATCTTTCCCTTAGGTACAAAGTATGGAAGTTTAAAAACAAAGGGGCAAAGATAACCGATAAAATAATGCTAAATACAGACCTTGTGGGAAAGCTTTCTATGCCTTTTTCTCCCCTTGTGAACCGACTAAACAATGTGCCCGCCTTCCGCGTAATAATGGAAGGAGTTATGGGTATAGACCGCAGAGCAAAGCTTCCTCCCATAAACTCAGAGACTTTTGTAAGCTGGTTTAAGAAGAATTATAAACCTCCAAAGGAAGCAAAGGCTAAAGTTGCCCTCTTTTATACCTGCCTTCTTAACTACAACTACCTTGAAAGGGGAAAGGCTTTACTTAAAGTCTTTGAAAAGAACGACCTTTATGTGGAACTTCCCGAGCAACAGTGCTGTGGCATTCCCTTTTTTGACATAGGAGATATAGATTCTGCCACAGAAAGGGCTAAGTACAATGTGCAAAGGCTAAAGGACTACGTAAAGGCGGGTTTTGATATTGTTGTACCAGTACCCACCTGCGCCCTTCAAATGAAGTACGAATATCCCCTTTTACTTCCCGACTACCCCGATGCCAAGCTTGTAGCCGAAAGAGTCTACGACGTTCATGAGTATCTCTTTAAACTCCACCAAGAGAAAAAGTTCAACAAGGATTTCAAAGTATCCGTGGGAACAATAGCCTATCATATACCTTGCCACCTAAAATCTCTAAACGTAGGCTATAGGGCTGTGGCATTGATGAGGCTTATTCCCAATACCAAGGTTCAGATCATAGAAAGATGTTCTGGGCATGATGGAACCTTTGGAGTAAGAAAGGAGACCTTTGACATGTCTATAAAGGTGGGTTCAAAACTCTTTGAAGATATGAAAAATTCCAAGGCGGACCTTTTTGTGTCCGACTGTCCCCTTTCTGGAAACCACATAGAGATGGCAACGGGCAAAAGGGTTTATCATCCCCTTGAAGTGTTGGCTATGGCTTATGGAGATTAGAATATAATCTTTCTGTGTGGGTTTTAGGACAGCACGACGAAGCCTATCGTAAAATAAGGAATTCCCTACTTAACCTTGTGGGCAATACGCCCTTGGTTAGACTAAAAAGGGTTATACCCACTTACATATCTCCAAGGGTTGAAATATACGCCAAATTGGAAAGCTTTAATCCAGGTGGTTCTGTGAAGGATAGGCCCGCCCTTAGCATGTTTTTGGATGCTATACAAAGGGGGCTTTTGAAGGATGGTAAGGTGGTCATAGATGCCACCTCCGGAAATACAGGCATAGCCTTGGCTATGGTGGGTGCATGTTTGGGCGTGCCCGTAGAGCTTGCTATGCCTTCTAATGTAAGCGAAGAAAGAAAAAGGATAATTAAAGCCTACGGAGCAAAGGTATATTTTACAGACCCTTTGGAGGGCACCGATGGCGCTATCCTCTTTGTAAGAGAGAAGGTAAGCAAAGAGCCCGATAAGTACCTTTACCTTGACCAGTACAACAATCCAGCCAACTGGAAAGCTCACTTTTATTCAACGGGTATAGAAATATGGAACCAAACGGGTGGAAGGATTACCCACCTTGTGGCAGGTATAGGCACCGGTGGCACCATAATGGGAACTGGTAGAAGGCTAAAGGTTTATAGTCCAGACATACAGATAATAGGCGTACAGCCCGCTTATCCCTTTCACGGAATAGAAGGGCTAAAACACATAGAAAGCTCCATAAAGCCTGGCATCTTTGACGAAACCTTTTTAGATAGAACTATATTTGTAGAAACAGAACCTGCCTATGAGATGACAAAAAGGCTTGCTCGTGAAGAAGGCATATTGGCTGGGCAATCTTGTGGTGCAGCCCTTTATGCAGCCCTTGACTTGGCAAAGGAGCTGGAGGAAGGAGTTATAGTGGTGATATTTCCCGACGGAGGAGAAAAATACCTGACTACAGCACCTTACAAGGACCTGTAGTCCCCCCAATCTAAACTATGCTACAATTTTAAAGGATGGGCAAAATAGCCATATTCTCTAAGCTCATCTTACTTAGCAACAAAGACTTAGCCTTACTAAAAGACCTTAGAGAACTCAAGGAGAAACTCTCTCGGGGCTTGTGAGGAGACCCTGTATGGGCATTAGCTCCCGCTTCGGGGGGCGGTAGTCCTGTAAAAGGGGCCACTTTTGAAATACTCTATGTAGTAAAATATACTTATGATAATACCCTTCTCTTGGCTTTCTGAGTTTATAGATATAGATTCCCTTGATCCTTACAAGGTTGCAGAAGAACTAACCTTAAAAAGTGTGGAGACTTCCGTAAGTAAATGGGACTTTGACTTGGATGGTGTTATCTTTGCAAAAGTGGTAGAAAAAAGGACACACCCCAAAAGGGAAGATCTTTCCCTTTATAGGTTAAAGGTGGGTGAGGGCTCCTACCTTCAGGTGGTTTCAAAGGACAAAAGCCTTGAGGAAGGCATGGGAGTGCTTTTGGCTTTACCCCATTCAAAGGTGGGAAATATATGTGTAATGCCAAGAGACTTTGAAGGAATAACATCCCAAGGCATGCTCTTGTCTGCCAAAGAGCTTTCCATAGAAGACCAAGGGGAAGGAGTGCTTACCTTTGAGGATGATATAAAGCCCGGTACCTCTGCCTATGACCTTCTTGGTTTTGGTGAGTACCTCCTTGAGATTGAACCTACGCCCAACAGAGGAGATCTGCTTTCTGTAAAGGGGCTTTCAAGGGAAATAGGGGCTCTTTTTGGAATTCCCAAAAAAGAAAGGAGATATCCCAACTATCAAGAAAAAGGCTTTATAGATATAAGGATAGAATCAAAAGATTGTAGGAGATATAGGGGAGCTATAGTGGAGGGTATAAAGATAAAGACATCACCCCTGTGGCTTAGGAGAAGGTTATGGCAATGCGGTATAAAAACCATAAATAACGTAGTGGATATTACCAACTACGTCATGCTTCTTGAAGGGCAACCCCTTCACGCCTTTGACCTTGAAAGGTTAAATCCTCCAGTGGTGGTAAGGGATGCCAAAGAAGGCGAAAGCATAAGGACTCTTATGGGTACCGAAAAAACGCTAACCTCGGTAAATCTTTTGATAGCGGATAGTAAAGGTCCCTTAGCCCTTGCGGGAGTGGTGGGTGGTTATGAGAGTGCGGTAGATGAGAACACCACCTCTATACTTTTAGAATCTGCTTATTTTGACCCTTACAGGATAAGAAAGTCCTCAAGGTCCTTGGGTTTGCAAACGGAAAGTTCTTACAGGTTTGAAAGGAATGTGGATATAGAAGGAGTAAATAAAGCCCAAGACTTTGCCCTTGACCTTATCCTTCAGCTGACTGGTGGAAAAATGGAAGCCATAAAGGATGTCTATCCAGAACCGTACAAACCAAGGGAAATATTCCTAAGCCTTGAAAAGTACAGAAGATATACAGGCAAAGATTTTGAAAAATCTACCATCTCAAAGATATTGGAAAGCCTTGAAATACCACACAAGCTTCAAAGGTGTGGCGTTGAGGTTTTTGTACCTTCCCATAGAAGCTTTGACATACAGGGAGATGTGGATATCATAGAGGAAGTCCTAAGGGTCGTAGGCTACGATAAGGTGGAGGAAAAGCCCCTAAGGGTTTTTTCAAAGCCCGGTAAGATCAAAAGCTTTGAGGATAGGGTTAGGGAGTTTATGGTACATAGGGGCTTTTCAGAGGTTATAACCTTCTCCTTTGAAGACCTTGAGTATTATAATAGCCTTTCCTTGCCACAGCCAAAGGTTGAGATAGTAAATCCTTTAAACAGGTCCCAAAGGTTTATGCGCACATCCCTTTTACCCTCCCTTCTAAGGGTATGTATAGAAAACAGCAGGAACTATAACTACCACATGGCTATCTTTGAAATAGGTAAAACCTTTACAGAGGACGGAGAAGAGCCAAGGCTTGGCTTTCTTATGACAGGCAACAAAAGGCTGTTTCCAGAAGAGGAATACACGCTTTACCATGCCTTGAGTCTTCTTCAAGACCTTTTAAGCCTTTTCTCTGAAGGGCACATCTCCCAAAAGTCTAACTTTGCCTTCTTACATCCAAACCTTCAAAGAAGCTTTTTTATAAAGGATGAAGAGGTTGCCTACTTTGGCATGTTGAACCCTGCACTTCAAGAAGAGCTAAGCCTTAGAAACAGGGTAATAGTTGGTGAGGTAAAGCTAAGCAAGTTAAAAGATATCAAAAGAAGCTACAGGTCCCTGTCTTACTTCCCACCCCTTATAAGGGATATATCCCTGCTTATAGACAAAGAGTTGGACGTGGATAAATTAATACTTTATATCAAAGGCATGGAGTTGGTGGAAGATATGAAGGTGTTTAGTATATATACCGATGAGAAGCTTGGGGAAGGCAAGAAGAGCGTTAGTTTTAGAATTGCCTTTAGGAGTAAAGAAGGTACCCTTTCTGACCAAGAGGTTAATAACTTGGTAGAGAAGCTATTAATGGACCTTGAAGAAAAATATGGGGCAAAGCTAAGATAAAGCCTGCCCTGTGCGTGGTGAAGAAGTTTTAATTGGGGTCCACATGGTGAGCCAATAGGGAGCCCGGTCTCCGGGAGAGTCAGAGAAGACCTTCCGGGAGGGCACCCACCTAATCCTTTTGGGGCCCACCGAAGGCTTCTTTTACCACGGCATGGGCGGGTCTTCTCTTGCCTTCCCCTCCAAAAAGGAGGTGGAAGATGAAGCTTTTAGAAAAGAAGGAACTTAGAAGGATATACATAAAAAAAAGGGAAAGTTTGTCCCAAGAGGAAAGAGAAGCCTTATCCAAAAGGATCATTGACCGCATATTAGAAATTGAAGAAATAAAAGGTGCAAAAAAGGTACTTTTGTTTTGTCCTATAAGAGGAGAGCCCCATATAACTCCCCTTTTCTCTTGGGTTTTAAAGGAAGGTAAAGGTTTAGTACTTCCCAAGGTGGAGGGAGAAAACCTAAAACTTATAGAAGTTGAAGGGGAAAAGGACCTTAGCGTAGGAGCCTTTTGTATCCCAGAGCCCAACAAGGGCAAAGAGGTCTTTCCCCAAGAGGTTGATCTTTCTTTGGTGCCGGGCATTCTTTTTGACAAAGAGGGCTACCGCATAGGCTACGGAAAGGGTTATTACGATAAGCTTCTTGGCAAATTGGGAGGAACAAAGGTAGGTGTTTGTTTTGACTTTCAAGTGGTGGAGAGGTTGCCAAGGGATAGCTGGGACAAGCCCGTGGATTTGGTCCTTACAGACAAAAAACTTTACAGAGGAGGTAAGGAAGTATGAGCGTGGAAGTTGTTCTATTGGTTGGTTTTGTTGCCTTACTTTTGGGTGGTTTAATAGGCTTTTTGGCAAAAGGTAAAAAAAGTCAGGCAGAAATAGCTGTGCCTGCCAGTAGTAAAAAGGAAATAGAAAAGACCTTACAAAAGGCAAAAGAAGAGGCGCAGGAGATCATAAGAAAAGCTCAAGAGGAGGCAAGGGAGATAAGGATTTCCGCCCAAAGTGAAGCGGAGAAGATAGTAAGAGTAGCCCAGGAAGAAGCAGACAGGCTTAGGACTACCCTAAGGGAAGAAACGGAAAAGATAAGACAAGACCTTGAAAGAAAAAGCAAGGAGATGGAAGAGTACCTATGGGAAAGAAGACAAGAACTAAGCAAGCTGGAGCAGGCAATACATCAAAAGGAATCCAACCTGGAAAGAAGGTCCCAAGCCCTTGAAAGGAGGGAAGAAGAGCTATACAGAAGGGAAAGGGAGATAAGGGATCTGGAAAGGCAGATAAACCAAGCTCAAAGGGAACTTCAAGAGAGGATAAAACAGATAGAAGAAAAAGAAAAGGAGGTGGAAAATCTAAAACATAGGGAGCTTTTGGAACTTCAAAGGATAGCCAACATGAGCCTTGAGGAAGCAAGAGGCGAGCTTTTTAGAAGAGTAGAGGAAAACGCAAGGATAGAAGCCATAAGGATAGCAAAGCGTATAGAGGAAGAGGCAAAGGAAAGGGCTGAATTTGAAGCCAAGAAGATAACCGCTACTGCGGTCCAAAGGCTTTCACAAGAGATAGCCATAAACTACACCACAACCACCGTAGAGCTTCCAAGCAATGAGTTTAAGGGAAGGATAATAGGAAGGGAAGGAAGAAACATAAGAACCTTTGAGCTTCTAACGGGCGTAGATTTGATTATTGACGATACACCCGATATAGTAACCATATCTTCCTTTGATCCCATGAGAAGGGAGCTTGCAAAGGAAGCCCTTGAAAGATTGATACAAGATGGAAGGATCCACCCTGCACGTATAGAAGAGGTGGTTTTAGAGGTAAAGAAGGAGATGGACGAAAAGATAAGGAAGATGGGAGAGGAAACTTGCACAGAGCTTGGACTTTATGATATAAACCCTGGCTTGTACTACTACATAGGAAAGCTATACTATAGGACAAGCTACTCTCAAAATGTGCTACTTCATTCTAAGGAGGTTGCCTACATTGCGGGCATGATGGCAGAGGAGCTTGGTTTGGATGCAAAGATGGCAAGGAGGGCTGGTCTGTTGCATGATATAGGAAAGGCTGTATCCCACGAGCTTGGAGGTTCTCACACAGACATAGGTATAGAGCTATGCAAAAGATACGGAGAGCCCGACCCTGTGTTGAACGCCATAAAGGCACACCATAACGAAGAACCTGTAAGATATCCAGAGGTAGCCCTTGTGTGTGCTGCAGATGCCCTATCGGCGGCAAGGCCCGGAGCAAGAAGAGAAAGCCTTGAAGCCTACATAAAGAGGCTTGAAAAACTTGAAGAGATAGTAAAATCCTTTGGTGGAGTTCAAAACGCCTATGCGGTGCAAGCGGGAAGAGAGGTAAGAGTTATAGTAAATCCAGAGGAGATAAGGGACGAAGAGGCTTATGACCTTTCCAAGCGTATAGCGAGGAAGATAGAGGAAGAGATGCAATTCCCTGGTCAGATAAAGGTGGTGGTTATAAGAGAGGTAAGGCATGTGGAATACGCAAAGTGAAGACCTTACCCCTATGCTCTCCCAATACCACCACTTTAAAAAGCATTATTCTGACTGCCTTCTCTTTTTCCGGCTGGGGGATTTCTATGAGCTTTTTTACGAGGATGCCCAGATAGGTTCAAAGGAGCTGGGGCTTGTCCTTACTTCAAGGCCTGCGGGCAAAGGTAGGGAAAGGATACCCATGTGTGGCGTTCCCTACCATTCGGCATCCTCTTACATATCCAAGTTGGTGGGGAAGGGCTATAAGATCGCCCTATGCGAGCAGGTTGAGGACGCTTCCCAAGCGAAAGGCCTTGTAAAAAGAGAGGTAATAAGAGTTATAACTCCCGGCACATACTTTGAAAAAGAGGCTTGCGGCCTTGCAAGCCTTATAAAAAGGAAGGGCAAATATTACACATCTTATTTAAACCCAGCTACAGGCGAGTTTATAGGGGGCTCCTTTGACCAAAAAACCGCCATAGAATTCCTAATTAAGTTTTCACCAAAGGAGTTAATTCTCCCAAAGGGCCTTGATTTTGAAATAAAGGAACTGCCCCTTTTTTTAAACCCTGTGGAGGAGGAGTTCTTTGAAGAAGGCCTAAAAGCCTTAAAGGAGGATATGAAAATATACCATCATAAAGGGCTTGGCTTTGAAGAAGAAGAAGCCCTTTTGGCATGTGGAGCTCTGTATCTGTATCTTAAGATAACTCAAAAAGCCTTTTTGCCCTTTGTAAGGAAGCCAAAGCCCTATTCGGGGGAAGGTTATGTACATATAGACTACAGAAGCGCGAAAGGTCTTGAGTTGTTAGAATCCTATGATGGCCTTGAGAGGTACTCCCTTTTTGGAGTGATCAACAAAACTCTAACGGGTATGGGTAAAAGAAGGCTAAAATTTCATATACTTCACCCATTCAGGGAAGGATCTTATATAGAAAAGGTCCAAAATTCCATAGAAGAGCTTTTTAAAAAAAGAGAGCTTTTGAACTCCATAAGGGAATCCTTGGAAAACATGCCAGACCTTGAGAGGCTTGTAAGCAAGATAAGCAGTGGATTATCTACTCCAAAAGACTTTGTAAGCCTAAAAAGAGCTCTGCAAGGAATAAGAACTATAAGGGACCTTCTCAAGGATGTTGAAAGTGAACTTCTAAGGGAAATACAGCAAGGATTGGAACCCTTGGAAGACTTGGAGGAAGATATAGAAAGAACCCTTGTGGAAGACCCACCTTTACATCTAAAGGAAGGGGGATTGATAAAAGAAGGAGTAGATAAAACCCTTGATGAGCTTAGATACTACCGAGACAAGGCACAAAGCCTGATAGAAGAGTACGAACAAAAACTAAGAAAAGAAACGGGCATACAGAGTTTAAAGATCGGCTACAACAAGGTGATGGGCTACTACATTGAGATCACAAAGCCTAACCTTAGGTATGCACCTTCTTATTTTAAAAGGAGACAGACCCTTTCCAACGCAGAGAGATTTACCACCGAATACCTTCAAGACCTTGAGGAAAAGATCCTTTCTTCACAGTCTAAGATAAACAACTTAGAGTACGAGCTCTTTTTGGCACTAAGGGAGCGACTTTTGAAAAGGATAGAACACATCGCCCAAAGGGCTTTTTGGATAGGTTGGCTTGATTATCTCCAAAGCTTGGCATACATAGCCCTTGAAAAGGGCTGGATAAAGCCAAAAATAACAGAAGCAAGGATAATAGATATAAAAGAGGGAAGGCATCCCGTAATAGAGGAGTTTGTAAAACCCTATTGCCCCAACTATACCTATTTAGACGAAGAAAACCCAATGATCATAATAACCGGTCCAAACATGGCTGGGAAATCAAGTTATATAAGGCAGGTAGCTGTTCTTACACTCCTTACCCATATGGGCTCTTTTATTCCTTGTACTTCTGCCACCATAGGTCTTGTATCTTCTATACATGCACGTATAGGCTCTGGGGATATCCTTGCCCTTGGAGTTTCCACCTTTATGAACGAAATGCTTGAAGTGGCAAGCATACTCAACAACGCAGACCAAAAAAGCCTAATAATCTTGGACGAAGTGGGAAGGGGTACATCCACCTATGACGGCATTGCTATCAGTAGGGCAATAATAGAGTATATCTTAGACCATCTTGGTGCAAGAACTCTTATAGCGACCCACTTTCTTGAGCTTACAGAGATAGAAAAGAAGGGTATTAGAAATTTTCATATGGCAATAAGTAGGGAAGGTGAAGAGATAAACTTTCTATACCTTTTAAAGCCCGGCAGAGCAGAAGGCAGCTTTGGCATAAAGGTGGCAAAGAAGGCAGGGCTTCCCAAAGAGATAACAAAGAGAGCTGAAGAGCTTTTAAAGCAAATGATGGAATCCAAAAGCCTTCCAATTTTAGAAAAGGTCTATATGGAAACCTTAAAGGAGGAAGAAAAACATATATTGGAAGAGATAAAAGAGATAGATATAGCCAATTTAACACCTTTGCAAGCCCTTTTAAAGTTGGCAACCATAAAAGAAAAATTGGCGAATATCCGCAAAGTTTAATAAGATGCTGTAGATTGGGGAAGCTTGCTTAAAGAATGCTCCTACACATACGAAAAGGCGATGACAAGAGATTTAAGAAGGGAGTTATTCAGAAAGTATTTATAACCAAGCGTATCTTATGGTATAATACAAGTAATGCAAAAGGCAAAAATAGGGGTGCTTACCATATCCGACAGGGCAAGCAGGGGCGAATACGAAGACATAAGCGGCAAATACATCATAGAATACCTCAATGAAGTTATAACCTCTCCCTTTGAAGTGGTCTATAGGATAGTGCCCGACGAAAGGGATATAATAGAGGGAGCCCTTATTCATATGGCCGATGTGGAGGGCTGTTGTCTTATTCTTACCACGGGCGGAACTGGTCCAGCACCAAGGGATATAACTCCAGAAGCCACAGAGTCTGTTTGTCAAAAGATCCTGCCGGGCTTTGGTGAGCTTATGAGGGCAGTATCTTTAAAGCAAGTGCCTACAGCCATTTTATCCCGCCAAACTGCCGGCATAAGAAACAAAAGCCTTATAATAAACCTTCCGGGCAAGCCCCAGTCTATAAAGGTATGCCTTGATGCGGTCTTTCCGGCGGTGCCCTATTGCATAGACCTAATAGAGGGACCTTACATAACCACCGACGAAAGCAAAGTAAAAGCCTTTAGGCCTTCAAAATAAACTACCTTTTCCTATAAAACCTTAAAAGCTTTCCATACCTTGCGTCTATCATGGCGGTACCTTCTGTGCCCCTTACCCTATAGTAGCACTCTCCCGTTTTCTTGTTCTGAGATAGTTGAGCCGATTGCACTGTTCCCACATACTGCTTGGCGCTATTTACCGCTTGCTCAAGGCTTATCACATTGCCACACTCAAGGGCAAAGACACTGGAAAAGACAAAAAATAAAAGAAGCAGTAGCCTCATGCTACACCCCTTTTTTCATCTTATCCGTGGCTTCTTTCAGGGCAGATAAAAATTCCTCCACTCTATCCTCAAAGACCATAAGACGGCTGCGCTTGTCTTCTGTTTGTTCCGTTATCACCAAGTAGGCAGAGCCATCCCTTCCCCTTTTCACATCAAAAAAGTAGGTCCTTTTTCCAGCTGTTAGCTTCTTGGAATATAACTTTTCCTTTTCCACGATAAACCTCCTCAAGCTCCTATTATAAAACAAAGGGGAGCTCCCCGCTCCCCCAAAGATCCTATAAAAGTTCTTTGACCTTTGCAACCACTTCTTCGTAATTGGGCTCTTGGGTTATCTCGGGCACCATTTGTATGTAGGCTATTTTACCTTCCTTATCCACTATAAAGATAGCCCTTGCAAGTATACCCCTTAGGGCACCCTCAGAGATAACCACCCCATACTTTTCCATATCCCTGTAGCGAAAGTCGGAAGCCACCACCACATTGCCAATGCTGAAGCTTTCACAGAACCTCTTTTGGGCAAAGGGCAAGTCCATGGATATAACACAAACCGCTACCCCTTCCATGCCAGCCATAATTTCGTTAAACTTCTTGGTTTCCGTTTCACACACGGGAGTATCCAAAGAGGGCACAGTAACTATCACCTGCACCTTATCACTGGCGCCTCCTATGGCTATCTCCTGTAGGTCTTTTGTGACCACATAGGCAACGGGAGCAGGGTCTCCTTCCTTCAAAGTTGGTCCACAAAGGGCCACCGGATTGCCTTTTAGATTAACCGTCTGTGCCATGGTAATACCTCCTTTTTGGTTTTGCCTTTTATTTTAAAGGTCTTTTTAACCTTGCAAGAATGATTTATGTCAAAGTGGAAACTTCACAAAAACATCACGCATAAAAGAAAGGAGGTAAAGATAATATAAAATGGAGGTATAAGATGAAAGGGTTTTTGGCTTTGGCTTTTGCCTTTGGATTGGCTTTTGGATTGGAGCTAAATCAGGTTAATGTAAAGGTAGAAGGGCATAAGCTATTTGTGAATGGGAAAAGCTATAGCCTTTCAAGGGATGTGAAGGTGGAAAACATAGCAGGGGAAGAGCTTCCTTTGGAAAGCCTATGGTCTACAAGGGCTATAAGGTTAGAGTTTGACAAAGCTGGAAATGTAAAGCTTATAA
>JBKBRK010000038.1:0-13025 GCA_046292245.1 Aquificaceae bacterium | reverse complement strand
AAGGACGAAGAAGATCACAGGATAGAGTTTTCAGAGCTTGTTGAAAAGGTAAAGGAAGGCTTAGTATGTCCCGAAGGGGAAAAAGGGGGAGACCCAAAAACCATAGAAATTTTAAACAGATTTTTAAGGGAAGAATATCAAACTATCATCAACTACCTTTACCAATTTTTCCATTCAAGGAACTGCGATTACAAGGATATAATGCTTGACCTTGCCATAGAAAGCATGGTGCATATGGGAAAGCTTGGAGAGAAGATAGGAGAGCTTGGTGGCATGCCCAACATAGAAAGGATAAACTTTTCTCCAAAGCCACTAAGAGGCTTGCAAGAACAGGTCAAGTCAGAGATAACCTACGAACAAGAAACTGGGGGAGAATACACAAAGGAAAAGAACATTACAGAAGACCCAGAGATAAAAAGGCTATTTACTTTCATAGAAAACCAAGAGGAATATCACAAGCAAAAGCTTATGGAGTTTTTCAAACTTATGAACAGACTAACGGTAGGAGATCTAAGGAAAAGGGATGCTTGACCTTGTTATAAACTCCTTTAAAGAAAGTGCAGAAGTAAAGCTTGCCTTTGTGGAGATCTATGGGGAAAGGATATTGGAAGTGGGTCAAATAATGGCAGAAGCCCTAAAAAGTGGCAACAAAATTATACTTTTTGGGAACGGTGGAAGTGCCGCAGATGCCCAACATATAGCGGCTGAGATAGTGGGAAGGTTTAGAAAGGAGAGAAGACCTTTACCCGCCATAGCCCTAACCACGGATACCTCCATCCTTACAGCCCTTGGCAACGATTATGGCTTTGAACATATCTTTGAAAGGCAAATAGAAGCCCTTTGCATGCCCGGGGATATAGCTATAGGCATAAGCACTTCTGGGGAATCTCCCAATGTAATAAGGGGTTTGATGAAAGCCCACGACCTTGGAGCAACCAGCATAGCCTTTACAGGAAGAAAAGGAGGAAAGGTGGTAGATATAGCCCATTATAGCTTTGTAGTGCCCTCCTATGACACACCAAGGATCCAAGAGTGCCACATAACCCTCGGCCATGTACTGTGTGAGATAATAGATAGGCTTTTATGAAGGTTCTCCTTTTTGCAAAGGATACACCCTCCGCTGTGGAGACAGCTCAAAGGGTAAAAGAGTTTCTATCCTCAGAAGGGCACAGAGTGGAGATTTTCATAAACAAAAGGCATCTTTTGGAAAAGCCAAGTCTTGAAGATGTAAAGCTGTTGGTGGTAGTGGGTGGAGATGGTACCTTTTTGGCGGGCGCTCGTTTGGTAGCCAAGTATTCTATGCCTATACTGGGGATAAACGAAGGAAGGTTCGGTTTCCTTACAGAAGTGGAAAGGGAAGAGATGGAAGAGGTCCTTTTGAGGGTATTAAAGGAAAAGGTAAAGCCTCAAAAGAGGATGATGTTAAGGGCTATTCTAAAAAGGGAAGGAGAAGAGAAAAGTATGGGCGACTTTCTCAACGACGTAGTTCTATCCAAGGAAAGCCTTGCCCGTATGGTGGAGGTGGATGTTTTTATCCAAGGAGAGCATGTTTTGAGGGTTTATGGAGATGGTGTTATAGTATCCTCTCCAACGGGCTCCACCGCCTATGCCCTTTCAGCAGGAGGTCCAATAATTTATCCCATGTCAGAAGCCCTGCTTTTTGTACCCATATGCCCCCATACCCTATCCAACAGACCTTTGGTCTTGCCACCCTCTTTTGAGATAACCCTTAAAAACCTCTCGGAAAGTGCCTACCTTACCCTTGACGGCCAAGAGGGCTTAAGCTTAAAAAAGGGGGATAGTGTGGTAGTCAAAAAGTCTGACTTTTACTGTTTTATGTATCCCAATCCAAAAAGAAGCTTTTTTGAGATACTAAGGGAGAAGTTAAGATGGGGATAAAAGATCTTTTTGAAAACCATATAGCCTTTCGCTTCAAAGAAGGCAAATTGCAACCGGTAGAATTTCCCCATACACCCTCTTACGACAGTCTTTTGTATATAGATTATCAAAAGGAAACCTTAAAAAGAAATACCCTCCAGCTCATTAGAGGCTTACCTTTTAACGACGCTCTTCTTTGGGGAGATAGAGGGACTGGAAAATCCTCCCTTGTAAAGGCTATGCTTGGTCTTTTTGCAAAGGATGGGCTAAGGCTTATCCAGGTCTACAAGATGGATATTATGCACCTTTCTGACCTTTATGGTTTACTAAGAGGTAGGAAGGAAAAGTTTATTCTATTCTTTGACGACCTTTCCTTTGAACCCGGTGATGAAAACCTAAGGGTTTTAAAATCTTTGATGGAGGGTGATATAGAGGAAAGACCAAACAACCTTGTACTTTATGCCACTTCAAATCGCAGACATCTTATGCCAGAAAAGGACGGGGAAGAAAAATTTCCCGAGGAGAGCTATTGGGAAAGGGTTTCCCTTGTGGAACGTTTTGGCATAAGGCTTGCCTTTTTTGCCTTTGGAAAAGAGGAGTATCTTTCTATAGTAAAGCATATGGTAGCCCAAAGGAGTTTAGGGGTAAAAGAAGAAGAACTTCAAAGGCTTGCCCTTGAATGGGCTTTGAACAGGGGCTTTTCTGGAAGAAGCGCCCACCAGTTTGTGAAAAACCTGGAGGGGATGCTTAAACTTTCTCAAAATCTTTCCTTATAATTTAAAATCTTGGAATGGATCCCTTTCCCTCCTATTGGTGGATAAAGGCGGAAGAAAAGTTAATAGACCCTCAAAAGGCAAAAGAGTATTTGCAGGAACTTTTAAAGCGTCATCCCCATCCCGAAAGCCTTATAGATTACCTTAACGAAAGAAGGTTTATCTTACTTCTTGAACTCCTTGATAGGTCTGAGTGCATAAGAAAGTTTTTGTTGAACCATCCCCAAGACTTTGAAAAAAACATACCACGCCTTTGGTATTTATTCAAAGACAAAAAGGCATACCTTGAAGAGTTAAAGGATTTAACCTCTGAAAGCATGTCCGACGAAGAATTTTCAAAGACCTTAGCCCATTACAGACACAGGGAGCTTATGAGGATTATGGCAAAGGAGATCCTTGGTACGGCAAAGTTGGAAGATCTCCTTTATGAGTATTCCCAACTGCCCGATGCCATGTTGGAGCTTTGTTATCAAAGGGTTTACAAGGAAACGGTGGATAAATACGGGGAGCCTTTGGAAGAGGAGGGCAAGGTTGCAAAGGCTTGTATAATAGCCCTTGGAAAGCTTGGCAGTTATGAGCTCAATTACTACTCGGACATAGATATAATGTTTTTACACTCCTCCGACAAAGGGCAAGCGGGCAAGCTTACTTTAAACGAGTTTTTCTCCAAGGTCTTTCAAAAGGTCTATAAGTTAATGACGAGTATAACTCCCGAGGGAAAGCCCTACGAGGTGGATTTAGACCTAAGGCCCTTTGGTAAATCTGGACCTATAAGTATGTCTTTGAGAAGCGCAGAGCTTTATTATGAATCATACGGAAGAACTTGGGAAAGGTTTGCCCTTTTGAGGGCAAGATACTGTGCTGGCGATGAAGATCTTTACAAAGCCTTTGAAAGGGAGGTAAAAGACCCCTTTGTCTTTAGAAAGTCCATAGACTACAAGCTTATAGAAGAGATAAGGCTTATGAAGGCTCAAATAGCCAGCGAGGCAAAAAAGAGATTGTTAAACAAGTACAACGTAAAAACGGGTGATGGTGGTATCAGGGAAGTGGAATTTACTGTTCAATCCCTTGTTTTGTTGCTTGGAGGAAGGCTTCCCTTTTTAAGGGAAAGCAACACCTTTAAGGCAATATGGAAGTTAAACCAAAAGGGTATCTTTTCCAACGAAGAAGCCCTATTCTTGGAAAGAGCCTATGAGTTTTTAAGAAGGCTGGAGCACAGCATACAGCTTTATAAATGTGCCCAATCTCAAAGCTTTTCCGAAGAGGATACAAAAAGGCTTTCAAAAGCCCTAAACATGGAAGAAAAAAGTTTTTGGAAGCTTTACGCAGATTATACAAAGGGCGTGAGTAAAATCTTTTCAAGCCTTATGCCATCCCAAGAAGAAGAAGAGCTCCATCCCTTACAGAGAGCTTTGTTAAACGAAGACTTTGAAGAAGCAAAGGAAATACTCCAAAGTCTTGGCTTTAAGAACTCTTTAAGGGCTTACAACATACTATCCAGCTACCTAACGGGAAGAGAGGATATAAGACTTTCCACAGAAGAAAAGCAAAGCCTTATAAGGCAACTTCCAAAGCTTATAGAATTTATGGCAAAGACTCCAGACCCCGACGAGACCCTTTCCAACTTTGACAAGTTTTTCTCAAACCCAACGGGAAGAAGGATAATTCTCAGCCCAGCCAAAGAGGACGTCAATAAAATGCTCTGTAAGGTCTTTTCCCTTTCCTCTTACCTTTCTACCTTGATAAGCAGGTATCCAGACCTTGTGGAGGATGTGCTTACCCTATACCAAGATTTTCCAGAAGAAGAAGAGCTAAAAGAAGAGTTTGAAAAGTACAGGGAGCTTTTGGGTCTATACTTGGAGAACCTCTACAGAAGGTTTAAAAGGGTGTGGGAGATTAGGATAGCCTTGGTATATCTTGTTAAAAAAGAGGACAGGCACAAAAAGCTTTTTGAGTTCTTTAGAAAACTGTCGGAACTTTCCGACTTTATACTTCAAAGGCTTTGGGAAGATATGGCTATGGAAGGAATGATCCTTATAGCTTTGGGCAAATATGGAAGCATGGAGTTAAACATTGGCTCTGACCTTGACCTTGTCTTTGCCTGCATCGGAAGCGGTCAGGAGAAAACAAAGAAGGCTCAGGAGTTTATAGCCCTTTTAACCAAGCATACTCAAGAGGGCTACCTTTACAAGGTAGATTTTAGGCTAAGACCTATGGGAACTGCAGGCGAAATAGCGCCCTCTTTGGACTTTTATAGGGAGTATTTTAAAAATCAGGCAAGGACTTGGGAAAGGCTTGCTTGGACAAGGTGCAGGTATATTGCGGGTGAAAAACAGATCATAGAGGAGTTTGAAGAAATATTAAAGGACTTTCTTTTTGGCAAGCCCTTGGGAGAAAGGGAAAAAAGGGAGATAAGGGATATGAGGTTCGCCCTTGAAGGAAACGCCAGAAGGGTAAAGGGTGCCATAGACCTAAAGTTCTCTCCGGGAGGTCTTATAGACGCAGAATTTCTTATCCAATACTACAGCTTGGTAGAGGGTCTAAGAGAACCCTCTATGCTATCCGTCTGCCAAAGGCTTATGGAAAAGTACAGCCTCCTCAAGGAGGTCTATGAGCACTATCTTTTCCTAAGGCTTGTGGAAACAAGATTAAGGCTCTCCAAGGAATCAGCAGGTTCTTTCCTTTCTCCCCAAGATATAAAAAGGGTGGCAAACTCACTAAGCATGGAGGACTTGGAGGATAGAATAAAGGAAAGTATGAAAAGGCTTAGGGAGATATTCCTTGAAGTATTTGATTGAGCTACCGAGAAGGACCTTACTCATTGCATAAGCTTTATGGCTTTTAAAAGCCTCTTTATTACCTTTTCCTTGGGGAGTATTTCGCATGTCAAATCCACGCCAACGCCCTCCAACTCCCCCGTAAGGGCTGCCCTGAGGGCATGCCATACATCCTTTGCCTTTACCTTTAACTCCTTTTGTATATCTTTTGCTATTGCCTTTACCAACTCTCCAGATAATTCCCTTTCTTGGATCTTCTGTAAAAAGGCTTCAAGCACCATGATAGAGGTTTGGTTTTCAAGCACCGAGAGGGCTTGTGATGAATAGGTGATCTCCTCTGCAAAGAAGGGCTTTAACCTTTCAACACCCTCCCTTAGGGTTTCAAAGGAATCTCTCGTTTTTTCCAAAACCCTTTTTATGTATCCTTTGTCCGCCCCATAGCCCGCCCTTTCAAGGAAGGGTATAAACTCCTCTACAAGCCGATGGATTGGTATTATCTCCCTTATATAAACACCGTTCAACCATCTTAGTTTATCCTTGTTAAAGATGGCAGGAGAGGAATTAACATCTTCAAGTCTGAAGATCTCTATAAGCTCTTCCTTTGAAAAGATCTCTTTACCCTCTTGGGGTGGGCTCCATCCAAGAAGGCAAAGGTAATTAAAAAGGGCTTCTGGTAGATAGCCCTCTTCCCTGTAGTTCCTTACAGAAACTGCACCATGTCTTTTGGAAAGCTTGCTTCTGTCCTCTCCCAATATCACAGGAAGGTGGGCAAATTGGGGCACTTTGAAGCCAAGGGCTTCGTATATGAGGATCTGCTTGGGAGTGTTGGGTATGTGGTCCTCTCCCCTTATCACATGAGTCACGCCCATAAGGGCATCATCTACCACCACAACAAAGTTATAGGTGGGCGTGCCATCGCTACGCACTATAACAAAGTCTCCAAAATCGTCGGTGTTAATGGCTATGTGCCCCTTTATAAGGTCTTCAAAAACCACCACTCTGTTTTCGGGCACTTTAAACCTTACGGTGTAAGGCTTGCCCTCTGCTTTGAATCTTTCCACTTCCTCTTTTGTTAAGACCCTGCATCTGCCAGAGTACCTATAAGGTATCCCCTTTTCTTCCGCCTTTTTCCTCTCTTCCTCCAGATCCTCCACGGTGCAAAAGCATGGATAGGCATGAGTGCTTTCTATGAGCTTTTGTGCATATTCCCTATATAGGTCAAACCTTTCCGATTGCCTGTAAAACTCATCCCATTCAAGCCCTAACCATCTTAGGTCTTCAAGGAGCATCTCTTCAAACTCTTTGGTAGACCTTTCCCTATCAGTGTCTTCTATACGGAGTATAAACTTTCCCTTGTGATGCCTTGCAAAAAGGTAGCTAAAGAGGGCAGTCCTTGCATTGCCAAGGTGGAGATAACCCGTTGGGCTTGGTGCAAACCTTGAAACAAACATGGGAATATTATAAGGGGCTTTTGTTATAATCTATAGACTATGGAATACATCTTCTTTGAGGGAGATTTTGCCCCTGCGGATAAGGCAAAGATAAGCGTAATGACCAACTCTTTCCATTATGGTACTGCAGTCTTTGAGGGCATAAGGGCTTACTGGAACCAAGAAGAGGAACAGCTTTACGTGCTTTTTGCAAAGGAACACTACCAAAGACTCTTGAAGAACTGCAAAGCCATGTTTATGGAGCTTCCTTACACTGTGGAGGATTTGATGAATATAACGGCGGAACTTTTAAGGAAAAACCAGATAAGGGAAGATGTTTATATAAGGCCTATAGCCTATTTTAAAGACTTAAAACTTACACCAAAGCTTATTGAATACACGCCAGAGATCGCCATATACACCTACAAGTTTGGTAGGTATCTTGATACCTCAAAGGGAATAAGGGTGAAGGTATCCTCTTGGAGAAGGAACGACGATAATTCTATACCCTCAAGATGGAAGGTGGCTGGTGCTTATGTGAATAGCGCCTTGGCGAAAACGGAAGCCCTTATGAGTGGGTACGACGAGGCAATAATGTTAAACCAGCACGGCTTTTTGGCAGAGGGCTCTGGAGAAAACATATTCCTAATAAGGGAAGGAAAGGCAATAACGCCCTCCTACTCAGAGCACATACTGGAAGGCATCACAAGGGCTGCTGTTAAAAAACTCTTGAAGCATGAATTGATAGTAGAAGTGGAAGAAAGGCCTATAGCCCGCAGTGAGCTTTATATAGCCGATGAGATCCTTATGACGGGTACCGCCGCTGAGATAACACCTGTTGTAGAAGTGGATAACAGGAAGATAGGCAACGGAGAAATAGGTCCCATTACAAGGGAGCTTCAAGACCTTTACTTTAAGGCGGTAAGGGGTATGGTGGAGCGCTACAAGGTTTGGCTTACGCCCGTTTATGAAAAGTGAAAAACTTGAAGCTTTAAAGGAGCTTGCCTACAAGATTTTAAACAACAACAGGCTTACAGGCGCGAGGGAAAGCAAAAAAGCCCAAAGGCTAATAGAGAAATTCCTTGAGGAAAATTCTTGCCCTTACCAAAAGGAAAGCTTTTCTACAAGGGCTTATATTCCAGAGAAGGCGTTGATAGAGGTGGAAGGGAAAAAAATACAAGGGGTGGCTTTTTTGGGCAGTAAAAGCGTAGAGATAAAGGGGTTTGTAAAAAGGGACTACGTAGAGGGAGACATAGCTCTAATTCCAGATTTGACAAAGGAAAAAGCCTTAGAAGCCCAGCAAAAGGGTGCCACCGCCATAATAACCTACGATAACAATCTGGATGGCTTTATATACGGACCCTGTATGGGAGTTGATATCCCAATCCTTAGCTTAAAAAGGGAGGATATAAAAAGCGTGGAGGATTTTAATATAAAGCTCTATATCTCCTCCTCGGAAAAGTCCGTAGAGGGAGAAAATCTCATCATGGATGTAGGAAAAGGTCCCATCATCTACTTTGTAGCCCACAGGGACACGGTGCACGAAAGCTACGGAGCCATAAGCAACGGCATAGGCTTTCTCTTACTCCTTTTCCTCTTTCAGGAGATAAGGAATAATTACAATGTACCCTACAGGCTAAGATTTCTAATAACAGAGGCAAGAGAATTGGGCTTAAAGGGTGCAAGCTTCCACGTGGAAAGGGGTTTAAAGCACGCCTTTTATTGTATAAACCTTGAGGGCATAGGCTGGCACAATCCCTGCGTAATATACGAAGACATGGGTGGTTATAATGGAGAAAGGATAAACGAAATGTTCTACAAACACCTAAGGGATTTGAAGGTGAATATAGACTTTTGCAGGGCAAAGGAAAGGGATGGAGACCATATACCCTTTAAAGAGAAGGGACTTCAAAGCCTTTTCCTTAGTTCCCACCCTTTTACCATAAGGTACACGCAATACGACCTTTACGATGCTATAAACTGGGATGTAGTGGTTATGTGGTATGAAGTTATACTATCCTTTTTAAGGAGGTTCCATAAGTTATGATGTTCTTGGTGCTTTTGTTCCTTTTCTGTCTTTCCTTTGCCCAGTCCTTTGAAGACTTTCAAAAAAGGCTGGACTCTATAAGGACCATAAAGGTCTCCTTTGTTCAAAGGGTGCAGTATCCATGGCAGTCGGGTGTGGAGGCTTCAAAGGGGGTCTTTTATGCCCAAAGGGGAGGAAAGTTTAGAATAGAGTACGAACAGCCCGATAGAACTTTGATCCTTTCCGATGGCGTACAGGTTATGGTCTATTCCCTAAGGGATAAAACCGCATACCTTGATAGCTTAGAAAGGAATAGGTCGCCCCTTATAGAGGCTCTCTTTTTGATATCCAAGCCCCTTTCCGAGGTTTTTGACTTGGTTAGCCAAATGGAAGAAGAAGGCGCAAAGACCTTTATTCTAAAGCCAAAGGTTAAAGATGACTATTTTTCAAGGGTCTTTGTGGAGGTTTCCCATAGGGGTGATATAAGTAGTATAAAGGTTGAGGAAAAGGGTGGCATTATAACCACCATAGAGTTTATAAGAGTTTCCACCAACTTTACACCATCGGAAGGACTTTTTAGGATAACTCTCCCAGAGGGCGCAAGAGTAATAAGACCATGAAGGTCCGCAGGGCACAAGAGAAAGACTTGCAAGATCTGGTGGAGGTATATCTTAAAAGCTACAAGGGGCTTGAAGAGTACTCTTATACACATCCTGACGATGTGCAGGCATACCTAAATTGGCTTTTCCGAAGAGATGTGGCGGGTATATGGGTTGCAGAAGAGGATAGGCAGATAGTGGGCTTTGTGGCAAGTGATGGAAACTGGTTTAGCAAAAGGGAAGGTAAAGTAGTAGGGGCTATTCACGAGCTTGCGGTTTTGCCAGAGGTGAGAAGCAGGGGTATAGGAAATCTCCTTGTGGAAAAGGCTCTTGAGTATTTCAAAAGTAGAGGACTTGATATTGCAGAGCTTTGGGCTGGAGACCAAAACAAACCGGCACTGGATTTTTATAAAAAGCTTGGTTTTGAAGAAAAAGATAGGTTTAACTATTGGATAAGGATGACAAAGCCTTTGAACTGATCCTTTCCCTTAATCTACAAACAGAGCATATTTCCGCGGTTGTAGGCTCTTGGGGCTCTTGTGTATAAATCCCTTTTTGGGGACATAGTTCCTCACCACTTCACCTGCTTTAACTATTATACCACATAACTATCACAACTACCAAGCCCATTAAACACATTCAATATCAAAGACCTTATCCTTATCTCTACCTCTTTTATGTCTTTTGGTTGGTTTTCCTATCTCCCTTCATAGGTATAAAATATAACACAGGCTTTTATACACCAAAGCCCCATCCACCTTGTAGCCAAGCCTATTTAAAGCATCCCAAAGAGCCAAACTATCCTTCCCTCCAGAGACCGCCACCAAAACTTTATCCTTTTTATCAAACATGCGAAACTCTTTTATAGTTTCCTTTAACCTTTTTAAATACCATTCTATGACGTATGCAAATGAAGCTTTGTAAGTAATGCAAGCATCCCTGCCTTCAAAAGGGGTTGGGAACCTGAACCACCGGAATTTTTAAAATTGTTCCCATGTACAATTTCTCACCTGGCATATGGTTGGTTTATATTTATAAACATGCTTTCCAAAATCTACCTTGGAGTTGAATGGATAGGGGCGGAGAGGATCCTTTCCCAGTATGAAGTGCCCCAAGACTGTGGGGCAAGCCTTACCTTCCTTGGGATAGCCCGCAGTGCTCCAGAGGATGGACCTGTTATAGAACTTCACTATGAAGCCTTTCCAGAGATGGCAATAAAGGTTATGGAAGAGATAAGGCAAGAAGCCCTAAGTAAATTTTCCGTAAAAGAGGTATTTATCCATCACAGGCTTGGACCTGTAAAGGTAGGAGAGCCTTCCTTTTTGGTGGTGGTCCTTGGGGGGCATAGGGACGAGACCTTTAAAGCTTGTAGGTATGTGGTGGATGAGGTAAAAAAGAGGGTGCCCATATGGAAAAAGGAAGTTTTTGAAGATGGAAAGGGCGAGTGGGTGCTTGGAGCATGACGTTAGATAAGTTGGGCAGAGAGCTTAGGGATCTTAGAATATCGGTCACCGATAGGTGTAATTTTAGGTGCTTCTTTTGTATGCCCGATGGCGAAAGTTATGAGTTCTTTAGGCGTGAGGAAATACTAAGCTTTGAGGAGATAGTAAAATTCACAAAGGCGGTGCTTCCCCTTGGCATAAAAAAGGTAAGGCTCACAGGCGGAGAGCCCCTTTTAAGGAGAAGCATAGAAACGCTCATAGAAAAACTGTCAGAGCTCCCCATAGAAGATCTAAGCTTGACCACCAATGGTTTTCCTTTGAAAGGAAAAGCAAAGGCTTTGAAGCTTGCTGGGCTAAAAAGGATCACCGTTAGCCTTCCTTCATTAAAGGACGAGGTGCTTTCAAGGATGGTGGACAGGGATGTTAAAGCCTCTTGGGTAGTTGAGGGTATAGAAGCTGCTTTAAGGGAGGGCTTGAATCCCGTTAAGGTGAATGTGTGCGTGGTAAGAGGGATAAACGACTCAGAGATAGTGGATATAGCCAAGTTTTTCAAGGAAAGGGGTGTGGTGGTTAGGTTTATAGAGTTTATGGATGTGGGAAACTTAAACAATTGGTCTTTGGATAAAGTTTTTTCTGTAAGGGAGATGCTTAACCTACTTATGAAACACTTTGACCTTGAGCCTGTTGAAAAAAGCTATAGGGGTGAGGTGGCAGAAAGGTATAGGTACAAGGATGACGGTTTGGAGGTAGGCTTTATATCTTCCATCACGCAGCCCTTCTGTGGAGATTGCAACCGCCTTAGGCTTACTGCCGATGGAAGGCTTCTTACCTGTCTTTTTGCCCACGAGGGTTATAGTATAAAAAGCCTTTTAAGGTCTGGAGCCCATGAGGAGGATATAAGGGCTTTTGTTATAAACCTATGGTCAAAGAGAGAGGATAGGTATTCCGAAGAAAGGCTTGAGCTAATGAGAAGGGGTGTAAAGCCCAAAAAGATTGAGATGTTTAAGGTAGGAGGTTAGGGCATGATAAGCCCCGAGCTTTTGGAAATACTCGCCTGTCCAAAGTGCAAAGGAGACCTAATCTACCACCAAGAGAAACAAGTGCTAATATGTAATCAGTGCAAGGTCTATTATCCCATAGAGGAGGACATCCCCATACTACTTATAGATTCTGCAAAGCCTCTTGAAGAGCTTCAAAGAGATTCAGAGGAGAGGTAAACCTTACACCTTCTGGCACAACTCTTTCTCCCACGTGTATATATGTTAAAGGCTTCTCGTACAGCCTTCTGTAGTCCTTTACCATAAGCCAATCTGCCAAGCTATCACCTACATATATACCCTTTTGTACACCAAGGGATTCAACACACAAGTGTAGGGCATAGGGGTGGGGCTTTCTAAGCTCTTCCTGCTCTATTGTGTCTTCATCCACTATGCATTCAAAGTAGGGCAGAAGTTCAAACTTCTCAAAGAGATAAAAAAGGTCTTCACGTGGCCTTCCTGTTACAATCCCTAAGGATATATCCAAGGTCCTTAATCTTTCAAAAAACCCCCTTTCAAGGATAAGTCTTTCCTTGTCCCTTAGACTTTTATAAAGCTCGTTGAAAACCTCTATTATATCTTCAAGGCTTGCATTACCGCCAAACTCCCTTATAACCTCCAAAGTGGCAAACCAATCGTTGTTTATGCCCCTTGAGAACTTTATCCTTCTAACCTCTTCTATGGGGACTTCCCTCTTTAAAAAGTACTCTGCGGTGTTTTTTATAGCATAGTGATAAGACTGGCTTACATCCACTATAACGCCATCTACGTCAAAGATTACAGAGGCTGTTTTAGAAAATCCCATGATAGAATTATAAAATATACACACCGGGTGAAAAAACTTCTCTGTAGGGGTGTATGGAAATGCGCCCAAGTTTTTAAATATTTTCTCGGGAGTTTGACTTTACAGTTAATTTATCTTTTCAGTGTTTCTAAAACTAAAGGGGCGACCTTTAATACATAGTATGCAAGAAGTAAAGCGAACAAAAAGGTAAAAATCTTTCCAGTAAAGGATATGCAACGCTGCCAAAAACAAGCCAGTTAAGATAGGTGGGCAGAGTAA
>JBKBRK010000037.1:0-13037 GCA_046292245.1 Aquificaceae bacterium | reverse complement strand
AACACCTTTCCCAATAGCTCCTTTCAAGCTTAATCTCTCCCTTTAAATCAACCCCACCCTCCAAAAGAACCTTACCGCCCTTTACGGGATAAAGTCTATAACTTTCAAAACCTTTCGCTGTAAGCTTTACGCTTTCTTTATCTTCAGAAAGCTCTATTGTAGGTTTTTCTTCCAGTGCTTTTTCAACACAGAATTTTTTGGACTTACCGCCTATCCTCTCCACTAAAAAACAGAAGGCTTCCCTCTCATCTTTTATCCAATAGTCTTCCAGCTTTTCAAAGCCTTTGATCCTTATTTCACCCGATAAGCTTTTTACATAAACCCTTTCACCTATCCTTTTTACAAGAATCTCTGGCTCTTTGAGCACCTCTGGGTTTGCCTTTATACCGCAAGAAGCCAATAAAAAACCAAAAAGAAAAAACCTTTTCATTTGGCTATGCCAGACTCTTTCTCATAGGGCCAGATCAGGATTCCACCTGCAAGGTTATAGGCTTCGTAGCCCATATGCCTTAGGAAATAGGTGGCAAAGGCACTTCTTTCTCCACTTCTACAATAGACTATATAGACTTTGTCCTTTGGTAAATCTTTAAAGGCGTACCTCAGTTCGTCAAGGGGTATAAGCATTGAATTGGGTATTCTTAGCTGTACGTGTTCTTGGGGCGTCCTAACGTCCAACAAAACCACGTTATTCCTTTGCAACATCTCCTTTGCCTCTTGGGGACTAACCTCTGGTACTTGAAACATAGAAAACCTCCTTTAGGTATTAATTATATTCTAATGGTTTTAATGGCTATATTCCAAAGCCTCCAAAACCTTAAAGGGATCTCTACCCGCAAGGTTAAAAAGCTTTGCCCAGAAAAGGATAAGGTTATACTTGGCTTCTATCAGTTGCCTTTCTGTTTCGCTCTTTTCTGCCATAGCGTAGCCAAGGTCAAAGGCAAGCTCCAATTCATATTCAGACCTTCTAAGGATCAAGTTTTCTTCTGCAAACCTATCTTTTGTGATAGCTTCCAACCATCTGGCTTTTAAATACTCCCATTCATAAGAAGCAGAATAGAACAAAAGGCTTATATCCCTTTCCAAGCCTTCCTTTTCCTTTTGGACGGATTTTTGGAGAGATTGTATATATTCCACCCTATAGGGTCTGCCTGCATCGTAGATGGGTGTGGTGATCTCCAATCCGCTTTTGTTGGTGGATAGCTTCAAATTAACACTTGGATTTATAAAGCTCTTTGCCATTTTTATTTCTTCATCATAACTCTTTAGCTCCAAGCTTTTCATCTTCAGATTGGTATTTTCTCTTAGAGCCTCTTCCCTCAAAAGGGGAAAATCCACAAGAGATCTGTCCAATTCTCTAAAGGGAAGGTCTTTGAGCTCAACTGGTGTTTCATAGGGTATTCCTGCCAGAGCCTTTATCTCAAGGAGAGTATTGTTATACCTATGCTGGGCGTAGAAAAGTTCTCTCCTTTTTTCTCTGTATATCCCTTCCAACTTATAGACCTCATGGTCGGTGGCAAGGCCTAAATCCCTCTTTTCCCTTGCCCTATCAAACCTCACATAGGCTATAGCCATCTCTTCCCTTTTCACCTCAGTCAATTTTCTATACATATGGGCATCTACAAAAAGCTTTATTATCCTTAGTTGTATATCCCTATTCAACTGTTTCCGCATCAATTGAGCTATATCCCTTTTTATTCCCGATAGGGCTATCTTTGACTTGGTCTTTTGAAATTCGTAAAGGGTGCTTATTATTGATATATCAAAGTTGCTTTTTGTTTGCCCTTTATCTATATCATACACAAGGGAAGCGCCCGCATATAGGATAGGATAGTAATATCTTTGGGCAAGCTGGTAATCTATATCCAAGGCTTTTAACTGCTCACGCAATCTCTTAATCTCTGCGTTGTTTTCAAGGGCAAGGCTATAAACTTTTTTATAATCAAGAACTAAAACTTCATCCCCAAAGCAAAAGCTTGCCAGCAGAAAGAGAATTAAATACTTCATTTACCCTTGTTTTCTTTTAAAAATTGCACCAAGTTTTTATTTTTGTAATGCCCTTCCACCACATACCTGCCTATAAGGATAAACTCTTGGGGTTCTATATAGCCAGGCACTTTGGCTACCACCTTCCCATCCCTATCAAAGAACATAAAAACAGGAGTAAGCCTTACACCATGCCTTGTAGAAAACTGCCTTTCTGTAAGCCTTTGCCCATCAAGGTCTACAACCTCGTTGGATCCCCTTATATCTATCTCAACCATGTAAAAGTGTTTAGTGTAATACTCTTGTACCTTTTTATCTTGAAAGGTGATCCTCCTCATCTTATCGCAGAAAGGACAACCTTCTTGGTGAAACATGATAAAGAGTAGCTTATCCTCCCTTTTAGCTTCCTCAAGGTCTTCCTTAAGGTTTAAAAAGGATGGTTTTAGGAAAGGTATGGCCTGAGCTGAGAAAAGAACCAAAGGAAATAAAAATATAAGAATAAAAAACTTCATGCATATAGCCTCCTTGAAAATACTTATATAACCTTTTTAATCCTCTCTGCCCTTCCAATTATATCAATGATCCTAACGCCAAACTTGTCTTCCACTATGACTATCTCACCCTTGGCTACAAGCTTTCCGTTTACCCTTATCTCAACAGGAGCCTCTACGTGTTGATCAAGCTCTACTATTGACCCAACCTCCAAATATAGCAACTCACCAAGGGTCATAACGGTTGAGCCCACAATTACTTCCACCCGTAGGGGAATATCCAAAAATTTTTTAAGTTTATCGGGTAAATCGGCTTCAGCTGGCTTTACCTCTTCCTCTTGCGGAACCTGTTTAGAAGCCTCCTCCTGTTCTTTTAATGCGGAGCTCCAGATATCCATTATGTCGTCTTTTTCTTCCATGCTTTAATCCTCCTTATATGAATCTTTGGCTATTTTTATTGCCTTTTTTCTTCCTACCTGCCCCAAAAAAACCAGAAGCTTTGGAATATTTTCAACCTTAGCCTCTAATGGCTCCTTAAGTGGTCTATCAAGCACTATCACGTCTCCTACGTTCAATTCAAAAAGCTTCTGAAAGCTTATTTGAGAATGTCCTAAGACTACCTCAAGTTTTAAAGGTATGCCCTCATAGATCTTGAGAATTTCTCCTCTTATACCTTTAAACTCTACACCGGCGGAGCTTTTTAGTAAGTCCTTATAGGGAGATATAGAAGTTTCCGGTATAGCTAAATACATATAGCCCTCATTGTTTTCTATAACTATGTTTAACTTTAGCAATATAAACTTTTCCTTTGCCCTGGCTATAGTTAGCAAAGTGGGGTTTGTTTCAATGCCAACAGGTACGATCTTTGCACTTAAAAAAGGGCTCCAAGCATTCTCTAACTCCTGGTAGCATATATTTAATAGTCTTTGGATTAACCTTAATTCAATTCTTGTAAAATCCTTACCTTCTATCTTGTAAGGCTTTGCACCTCCCCCAAAGATATTACTAACTACCATATATATAAGCTTTGGGTCTATGGTAATTAGAGATTGTCCTACGAGAGGCTCTATAACGAAGATTCCCATGGCGCAGGGCAAGGGAAGTTTTGAAATAAACTCTCTAAACCTCACTATGGAGATGTTCTCTTTGTATACGTCGGGTATGGTAGCTACAAGGGAGGTAAGCCCTTTCCTTAGGTTGCTTGCCCATTTTTCAAATATGAGCTCAAGTCCGGGCATCCTTCCAGCGGATATATGTTCAAAAAGATCAAGGTTTAAGGGCTTTACTTTCTCTTCCTCCTTAAAGACCTCCTTTTTTTCTTCCTTGCCAAGGGTTTCCAAAAGAAGGTTTACTTCCTCTTGACTCAAAAACTCATCTGCCATCCTTAGCCTTTACTCCTTAGCCATTTTCTTATTATATTGGCAACCTTATCTGGCTCATCCTTTGCAATTTCTACCACCGCCTCCACGGCTTCTACCATTTTTGCTTTTGCCCTTAGCTCTTCTGCCTCTTTTATAACTTCAGGGGATGGCATTTCCACAGGGGTTGGTAGAGGGACGACTTCTTTCTTCTTAGGAAGTTTCCTAAGGGTGAAAAATAATACTACCAATAGGATCAGTGTAAAAAGAGCAAGGATTGCAAGCCTGATATATTTCTCATAATCTGGGGCAGGCTTTTCTGGTATTGGTCTTTGGAAGGGTATGGCCTCAACTGTGATAATATCACCCCTTTGTGGGTTTATGCCGGCAGAAGCCTCCACTATTCTTTTTATTTTTTCCCAATCAAGGTTCTTTATGTTGGCGTCCACCAGTACGCCCACGCTTAACCTTTTTACCTTTATAAGAGGGTCAACAGTATAAACCTCTTTTTTACTAACCTCATAGTTGGTTAAGGTCTCACTTTTTTCTGTAAGTACCTGTCCTGCACCCGCCATAACACCGGCGCCCGGCGGTATGTTAGCCTGTGCACCAGGCACACCAGCCACTCCACCGCTGGTTGTCCTTTCCTTTTTCTTTTGCTGACTTACTATAGCGGTCATATCGGGGTCATATATCTCCTCCTTTTGTTCCTTCTTTGTTAAATCCAAGTCAGCATAAACCTTTACCTTAGCAGAACCATAACCTAAAACCTCCTCTAAAGCCCTCTGAATTTTTCTTTCAAGGTCTTTCTCAAACTCAAGCTTTATCTTTAGCTCCCTATTTCTAACATAGTCCTCTTCTTCCAAAAGGGCTGTTAGGTCTTTCCCCATGTGGTCTATTATTACCACCTTCTGGGGGCGTAGCTTGGGAACGCTTGCCGATACAAGGTTTCTTATAGCTTTTACCTGTTCCGGTGTGATCTCATAGCCCGGCTTTAACTTTACAAACACGCTTGCGGTTGGCTCCTCCTCTTCTCTTACAAATATGGACTTCTGCGGCATGCCTATATTTACCTTGGCATCTTCTATGCCCTCTATCCTAAGTATCGTCCTGGCAAGCTCCCCTTCAATTGCCCTCTTAAAATTCACCTGATTTTGAAAGTCTGAAGTGCCTATACCACTTTTATCAAAAACTTCATAACCAACCGATCCCTTACTTGGTATACCCTTTGCGGCTAGTTTCAACCTAATGTCTCTTGTTTGATCCTCTGGTACTAAAACACTTCTTCCATCTGTACTTATCTTGTATTTAACACCTTCCTTGTCAAGCTCCGATACGATTGCCGTCATATCTTCTTGAGAAAGCCCAGCGTATAGCACTGTGTAATTAGGCTTTGCAAGAAAGGTTATTATAGTAATTAAGATACCAAGGGTAATTATAGGAATTCCTATTATTAAAAGCTTCTGGGTAATGGAAAGGGCCATAAACTTTTCATTTAAATTTCTTAAGATCTCTATAAATCTTTCCATTTTTTACACCTGCATTCTATTCAACTCTTGATAAGCCTCAAGAAGCTTATTTCTCACTTGGATAAGAAGGTTTAAAGCTACGCTTGCTTTTTCAAACTCAATAACCATCTGGTGAAGGGGGATCTCCGCTCCCTTTAATACCGCTTCCTTTATAGCCTCAGATTTTTCTTGCTCTTGGTTTACCCAATATAAAAACTTATTTAGCTCCTGTACAAAACTACCGCCTCTAACTTCTTTTATCTGGTTCTTTTCTCCTAAAATAGAACCGATTTCCCTTATCTCCATAGCTCTAAGGTCCTTTGTGCCATTTCCCTTGTGGTTTTAAAGGCGTTAAGGTTTGCCTCATAGCTTCTCATGGCGGATATCATATCTGCCATTTCCTTTACAAGCTCCACGTTGGGATACCTTACAAAGCCTTCTGCGTCTGCCCTTGGGTTCGTAGGGTCAAAGACAATCCTAAAAGGTTCTTGGGATTCCCTTATTTCTCTTACGTAAACTGGTATATAGCCCTTTTGGGCCTCTTCAAAATTTTCCACAGCTTCAAAAACAGGCTCTAACTTTCTAAAAGGCTCTCCAGTGATTCTGTAGGACTCAAAGTTTGCCAAATTGCTGGCTATGGTGTTCATCCTTATCCTTTGGGCATACATCCCACTGGCGGATATATCAAAGGTTCTAAAAAGGTCTATCATTGCCTACCCTCCTTTATAATGTTTTTGAGCTTATTAAAACTATTAGTGGCGAATTTCATATAAACCTCGTATGCTATCCTATTTTGGCTTAGCTTTGCCATTTCTTCTTCTACACTTACATCGTTTAGGTCATTGCCCACCAACCTTTCTCTAACCTCAAAAACCTTAAAGGATTCAGAGCCAACTGGTTTTATATGCTTACCTCTTGTAGTTTTAAGCTGGGCTGAGTCTTCTATGTTGAAGGATACATCTTTAGCTCTATAGTTGGGCGTTTCTGCGTTGGCAAGGTTGCTTAGTATTACCTTGTGCCTCTTCCAAGTATAGTTGAGATAAGGTACAATTTTATCAGCACCTTTAAAAAGGTCCATCTTACCACCCCCATAGAGCAATTATAACCTTACTTATTATATTATCTTCCTTTTCGGCCTTTTTGACAACCCAATTTATAATATCTTGGTCTTTTGTAAGTTCTCCTATTTTAGCCAGTTTGTAGGCGGTTATCCACTCAGAGTCTCCGTTTGTAGAAGTTTCAAGGTAATTTTTGTAGTATCCCTTGGCTTTGATGTAATCCCTTTTGAGATAATAAAAGTCGCCAAGCCTTAGATAGGCATGCTCTAAATAGGGTTTTAGCCTATTTGAGAGTTCCTTATCAACAAGATCTTCCAAAAGCTTAGGGTCTTTGTATATACCCAGTATGAAAAGAGCTTCTTTTTTATCATCTTCCTCCAAAGATTTTAAAGATCTTTCAATCATGTTTAAGCCCTCTTCTGAACCCTCCAAAAGGATAAGCTGACCCAGCAAGAAACTTTTAAGGGGGTCTTCTAAAGTTAGCACTACTTGCTTCATATCTTTTTTACCAAGATAAGTTATCGCCCTTGCTATTTTTTCATTTCCAAAAAGTAAAGTATAGTTATGTGGATTTATAGAGTAAATTTCAATAAGAAAATCAGCTACATTACTGTAAGGATCAAGCTCTTTCATGAGATTTTGCAAGGATTGAAGCATGGGCTTCATATTAATTTTTATGTCCTGAAAGTTCATATCCTCTTGGTATATAAGGTTTTTTAACCTAATAACATCGCCATAATCTATCTTTTTTTCTTTTAAAGCGTAATAATAAATTCCCAATATTGCCGGCATTGAATAGGAACTATTTAAATATCTCCACGCAACAACCTCTAAGGTTTTTTTGTATTCCTTGAAATTTTTTTTGTATCTATCCAAAAACTCTGGAAATAGCCACAGTTGAGAGATTAAAAGGTCGGACTTTATCCCTCCAGAGTTTATTAGCTTCTCAACCTTCTTCTTAGCGTCGGCATAATTGTTGCTCATCAAATATATAAAAGCAAGGTAAAAGTTTAAAGAGTCTTCATATTTTCTGTAAGTGTCTGCCCTATCAAGCCTTTCAAAATAAAACACTGCACTTCTCCAATCGTTTAGCATAAAGCTGCTCACCGCGTACCTATAAAGGAACTCCGGGTCCTCCTCAAGGTATCTGTTAAGTCGCTCAGCTTCTATAAACTCTTCTATTGCTTCTTTATAATTTCCGTAATTAAAGGCATAAATACCTTTAATCAAGTGATAAAGATATCTTTTTTCGGGTAAAGCTTCCAGATTTATATTATTCAATAGTTGACTATTAGGCCCTTGCGATAAAGCGTCTGCATAAAGAAAATTTAAGAGATGGTCATCCTTTAAGGTCCCTCTGTAAAGATTAAAAAATATATCTTTTGCTCTTTCATATAGACCAGCAAATAGATAAACTTGTCCAATGAATTCCCTTTGAAGAAGAGCGTAGTTAGGTTTTTTATAATAGTAAGGGTACATGTTAAGATAGCTTATTGCAGAGTATAAGGCACGTCTTTGGCCTGCTTTGAAAGAAAGCTGAGCGTAAGACATGCCAATGTAAAGGTAGGAGAGTTCCCCATAATATCCATCCCTATCTGCGAGGTATGCACTACTGAACTCTTTTATAGCGTCTCTGTGGTTGCCCTGAGTGTATTGTATGTATCCCCTGTAAAAATAAAGTTGGGCAAGCTTTACATTTGATTTTTCCTTTTCCATAGAAAAAGAAAGTAAAACTATCAACATAAGCAAGAGAAACTTTTTAGTAAGCAGTTCAACCCTGAAAATCATAAACATTATACCATGAACTTCTAAATTCCCCAAACTTACCCTCCTCTATAGCCCTTTGAATGTTCTCCATCAAACGATGATAAAAGCGTAGGTTATGGATGGTATTTAGTATGTATGCGGATATCTCTTCCACATTAAAGAGATGTCTTAAATACGCCTTTGTAAAGTTTTTGCAGGTATAGCAATCGCATTCTGGGTCTAGTGGGTTAAAATCCTTTTTGTATCTTTCGTTCCTTATGTTTATCCTACCTCTTGATGTAAAAAGGGTACCAGTCCTTGCCATTCTTGTGGGTGCTACGCAGTCAAACATATCCACACCCCTTGCAATAGCTTCTATTATATCCTCTGGCATACCCACACCCATTAGGTATCTTGGCTTTTCCCATGGTAGAAGGTCGCAGACTATCTCTGTCATAGAGTACATGATCTCCTTTGGCTCACCTACAGAAAGGCCTCCTATGGCATATCCAAAAAGGCCCATCTCTAAGGTGCGCATGGCAGATTCTCTCCTTAACTCTTCAAAGGATGCCCCTTGCACTATCCCAAAAAGCGCTTGATCTTCCCTTTTCTTAGCCCTTATGCTTCTCTGTAGCCATCTTAAGGTCCTTTCAAGGGCTATCTTGGCGTAGGCATAAGTGGTGGGATATTCTACGCACTCATCAAGGGGCATTATGATATCGGAGCCAAAGGCTTCTTGAATCTCTATAACCTTTTCTGGAGTAAAAAAGTGAAGGTCTCCCGCCAGATGATCTCTAAACTCCACACCCTCTTCTTTTACAACCACCTTTGATTTGCCATCTCCCCTACCCCTTGAAAGGGAAAAAACCTGAAAACCCCCACTATCGGTAAGTATAGGTTTATGCCAACCTATAAAACTATGCAATCCGCCAGCTTCCCTTATAACTTCAACACCAGGCCTTAGGTATAAATGGTAAGTATTACCTAAGATTATCTGAGTGCCTATATTCAAAAGGTCTTTGTGTAGCATAGCCTTTACCGTTCCTTGAGTACCTACGGGCATAAAGGCAGGAGTTTTTATCTTTCCATGGGGCGTTGTTAGCTCGCCCAGTCTTGCCTTGCCATCGGACTTTAAAACTTTGAAGGAGAACATGATATAGAATTATAGAGGTATTCCTTGATATAAACTTTACACTCCTTGGGCTTTTGGGTCTTTTGCTTGATAGCTTTGGGCTTTGTTCTTTTGATCCTTGGTGAGGTATAATAAAAGGATGAAGGCTGGCTACGTTGCCATAGTGGGAAAGCCCAATGTGGGTAAATCCACCCTCCTTAACCAAATATTGGGTACTAAAATATCCATAATATCCCCAAAGCCCGGAACTACACGCATAAGGGTCTTGGGTGTAAAAAACATACCAGACCAGGCCCAGATAGTTTTTTTAGATACGCCCGGTATATACAAGCCAAAAGATGCCCTTGGAGAAGCCATGGTGGAGGTTGCCAAGGCTTCTTTGGAAGATGCAGACATAATCCTTTTTATGATAGATGCAAAGGATGGCTTTAGAGAGGATGACAGGCAAGTTTTGGAAAGCCACATCAAGCCCTATGCAGAAGAAAAGCCTATTTTCCTTCTGATAAACAAGGTGGATAGGGTAGGCTCTGTGGATAACCTCCTTCCCTTCGCCGAAGAGATATCAAAGAAGTACCCCTTCTTCAAAGAGATAATTCCTTTAAGCGCCCTAAAGGGCTACAACGTGGATGAGCTTTTAAAAACCCTCATAAAGTACCTTCCCGAGGTAGAGCCCATATTTCCAGAAGACATGATCACAGACCTGCCCTTTAGACTTATGGCTGCGGAGATAATAAGGGAAAAGGTCCTGCTTAAGGTACATCAAGAAATACCCCAAGGCGTGGCAGTTATGGTGACAGAAGTTTCCGAGGGCGCCCATGACCGTAAGGTTTTGGTGGTAAAGGCGGAGATAATCGTAGATAGGGAAAACTACAAGCCCATAATAATAGGCAAGGGAGGGCAGAGGATAAAGGCTATTGGTAAGATGTCAAGGGAGGAGCTAGAGCTTATCACCGGTAGAAAGGTCTATCTTGAACTTTTTGTGCGGGTAAAGCCCGATTGGAAGAAAAGGCCCGAGTTAGTTAAGAGCTTCGGATACACCCTCTGAGAGAACTATAGCCACGTCAGCCTTTTTGGAAAAGTCCTTATTTAGGTCCTCTTCCCTTTCTGCTTGGGCTACTACCAAGCCCTTTTTTAAAAGCCTATAGGTAAGCCTTTTTGCAACTTTTTTGTCCTTTACCTTTAGAACCTTCATACTATCTCCTCCATCATCTCTTCCAATAGCCTTTCTATTTCCATTGCCACACCTTCCAGATCTGGCCTTTCAAAGAGCTCAAGCATATCCGTGGGTGCCATGGTACTAATTAGGGTTTTACCATCTTCCTCAAAGATGGCTATCCTGCAGGGCATGGCAGTGGATATGTAAGGATCTGCTGATAAAACCTGACTGGCATGCTTTGGAGAACACACTTCCACTATAACACAGCGGTAGTCTATGGGCATCCCCTTGTTTTCCAAGATCTGGGATACCTCATGGACTGCCATAACTCCAAAGCCCTTCTCCTTTGCCTTTTCTTGGAGGGCTTCTTTAAGCTCATCCACACTTTTCTTGCTTTCGTAGGTTATAAGCATGGCTCACCACCTCCTTAAAAAAATACTACTCCCCTTATGTTAAGATTTCGTTAAGGCTTTCAAACTTTTTGCAGCTTTGCCCTTCGCACACCACAAGCCCCTCTACAGGAGCATAAACCACAAACTTAAAGGGTCTAAGGAGTTCAAGGGTGGGTTTAAAAAAGTCCCTTGTCTCCACCTTGTATATTCCTCTTAAATAAGCATAAAGCCCTATAAAGTAAGAAGGCGAAGCCAGAGGCACTTCCCTTACAAACCTTGCAAAGGCTTGGAGAGTTTTCTCCGCATAGGACAAAAACTCACCCTCACCGGTTATACTTCCCAGCAAAAGCAAGGTGTATATGGCTAAGCTGTTGGCAGATTGGGTGGGTGTGTCTTGTAAGCTTTTGAGCCTTATCTTTAGCAGGCCTTCCCCTTCCAAAGAGGAATCATAAAAGCCCCAATCTTGTGAGTCCCAAAAGAGTTCTATAGCCTTTTTCATTATCTCCACAGAAGCCTTAATATACTCCTCTTTTTGACTTATCTCAAAAAAGGACAAAAGGGCTTGGGATAGGAATATATAGTCCTCAGAAAAGCCTTCAACTCCTTCCTTGTGATAGACATTGCCCTCCTTGTAGTTTTCCCTCAAAAGCCTTTGGAGGGTTTTCTCCGCCATTTTTTCTGCCCCCTCGTCTTTGAAAACCTTCACATAATCACACAGGGCACTTACCATAAGGCTATTCCAGTTGGTGTATATGCTCTTGTCTATGTAAGGTTTTTCCCTTTTCTCTCTGTATTCAAGGAGTTTTTCCCTTATGGGTTCTACTCTTTCATCCCACTCCTCCTCTTTTAGGTAAATTACCCCCCTATGGGGTTCGTGGGGCATAGGAGCTAAACCAAAATAACGGTCAAAAAGGCTTTTCTCTTCCTTAGTAAGAAGCTTTTCTATCTCCTCTTGGGTAAAGGTGTAATAACCACCTTCATCAAGATCGCCTATGTCTGCATCCTGAGAGGCATAAAAACCCCCCTCTTGGTTATAGCCGTATTGTTTATAGTAATTGATAATGCCCTGAGCGGTTCTTCTGTATAGATCTTTCCCATAAACCTTATAAGCTACGGAATACAGGCTCAAAAGCTCCGCGTTATCGTATAGCATCTTTTCAAAGTGGGGAATATGCCAAGCGTCGTCGGTGGAATATCTAAAAAAGCCACCCAGAAGATGGTCGTATATGCCTCCCTTTGCCATAGCATCCAAGGAGATACTTATGGCCTTTTGAAGTAAAGGAGAGGGCTTAAAGTGGTTGTGGTATATGAGAAGCTCAAAGGCTTTTGCATGGTGAAACTTGGGGGCTTGGCCTATTCCTCCTCTTTGATAATCTATGTTGGTAAGCAGGACAGATATGCCCCTTTCCAAAAGGTCCTCATCAACAAAGTCTTTGAAGTTTTGCCTGCTATAGTTATAAAGGCTATCAAAGATGCTTTCCGCAGACTTTAAGATTCTATCCTTCTCCTCCTTCCAAAGTTGGGCTATCCTTAAAAGTAGGCTTTTAAAGCCTGGTCTTCCCCACCGGTCTTCTGGAGGGAAATAGGTTCCTCCAAAAAAGGCTTTTCCATCGGGTGTGAGGAACACGGTAAGGGGCCAGCCACCTGTCCCTGTAAGGGCAGCAACCACCTCTTGGTATCGCCTGTCTATATCGGGCCTTTCATCCCTATCCACCTTTATGGGTATGAAGTTTTCATTTATTATTCCTGCTATCTCTAAATTGTCAAAGCTTTCTTTGGCCATTACATGACACCAATGGCACCAAACACCGCCGATGGATAAAAGGATTGGCTTATCTTCTTTTTTTGCCTTTTCAAAGGCTTTTTCCGACCATTCATACCAGTTTACCGGTTGATGGGCAGCTTTTCTAAGATATGGGCTTTTTGAGTTTATTAATCTGTTTGGCATTTTTCCTCCTTTGGATAAAGTTATTCAGGGGGTATTTTTTAACCTTGAGAAATCTCAGCTTATAGTTCCCTTCTCACCCTGACCGCATAATAGTGGGCGTATAAGCCTTCTGCCTTTGCTATGCTTTCTGTGGGCTCTGCCAAGCGGTCAAAGCCTTCCTTTGATAGGTATATAACAGAGCTTCTTTTGAGGAAGTGATACACTCCCAAGGGGGAGAAAAACCTTGCAGTTCCGCCCGTTGGGAGGGTGTGATTGGGACCAAGGA